>NZ_JAAKNE010000046.1:0-29106 GCF_049170755.1 Aeromonas sp. 604176 | reverse complement strand
AGCGCTTCAAGCCGCTGGTGGACGAGATCAAGTCTGGCGCCACCCCGGGTAAGGACAAGTAACAGATGTGGTTCTGGGAAAAGTACACTACTCCGTGGAGCCTGTCGCAGGCAGGCATCCTCGGTATGAACAAGCGCAACCACTCCTACATCAGCCGCTACAATCCGCGCAGCCTCTATCCGCTGGTGGATGACAAGCTGCAGACCAAGCAAATTGCGCTGGATGCAGGCGTGACGGTGCCTGAGCTGATCGGCACCATCCGTGCCCAGCACGATGTAGGTCGCATCACCGAGCTGGTAAAAGATTGGCCGGGCTTCTGCATCAAGCCGGCCCGTGGCTCTGGCGGCAAGGGGATCCTGGTGATCCTCCGTCAGGAAGATGGTCTCTTCTACAAACCCAACGGCAGCGCCTGCAACGGCCAGGATCTGGAGCGCCATGTCTCCAACATTCTGGCGGGGCTCTATTCGCTTGGTGGCAAGCCAGACGTAGCGCTGGTCGAAGGCCTTATCAACTTCGATGACGTATTCGACGGCTACTCGTTCGAAGGGGTGCCCGATGCCCGGGTGATCATCTTCAAAGGCTTCCCGGTGATGGCGATGATGCGCCTCTCCACCTCGGCCTCCGATGGCAAGGCGAACCTGCACCAGGGCGCCGTTGGGGTGGGTCTGTGCCTGCGTACCGGCCGCGCGCTGCGGGCGGTGCAGTTTGGCAATCCGCTGCGCCACCATCCGGATACCGGCCTCGACCTCTATGAGCTCAAGGTACCCCACTGGGATACCCTGCTCACCCTGGCCGCCTCCTGTTACGAGATGTCTGGTCTGGGCTATATCGGTACCGATATGGTGCTGGACAAGTTCCGCGGCCCCATGCTGCTGGAGCTCAACGCCCGCCCGGGTCTGGCCATTCAAATCGCCAACGGTCGTGGCCTGGTGCCCAACCTCAAGACCATCGAGAAGCTGGGACAGGTCAAGATGAGCGTGGCGCAGCGGGTCAACTTTGCCAAAGAACACTTCGGTATCTTTGACGAGTAGTCCCGCCCCCCATGTCAAAAGCGCGCCAAAGGGCGCGCTTTTTTATGACTGCCGTTTATCGGCGCGCTGCCGGCAACGACAATCCTGCCGAGCAATGGGACAGAACCAGACAGCCAAACAACGGCCATAAAAAAACCGATGCCTGGGCATCGGTTTTTCACTATCCGGCACGCAGACCCGATTACAGGGAAGCGGCGTTCTCGGACAGATACTTGGCAACGCCATCCGGGGAGGCGGTCATGCCTTTCTTGCCTTTCTCCCACTGAGCCGGGCACACTTCGCCGTGCTCTTCGTGGAACTGCAGGGCATCCACCATGCGCAGCATCTCGTCGATGTTGCGACCCAGCGGCAGATCGTTGACTACCTGGTGACGAACAACACCGTTTTTGTCGATCAGGAAGGAGCCACGGAACGCCACACCGGCTTCCGGGTGCTCGACATCATAGGCTTTGCAGATCTCGTGCTTGATGTCGGCAACCAAGGGGTACTTGACTGGGCCGATGCCGCCGTCTTCGATCTTGGTGTTGCGCCAGGCGTTGTGAGAGAACTCGGAATCGATGGAAACACCGATCACTTCCACGCCACGCTTGTTGAACTCTTCCAGACGGTGATCGAAGGCAATCAGCTCGGACGGGCAGACGAAGGTGAAGTCGAGCGGATAGAAGAACAGGACGGCTGCCTTGCCTTTGATGTGGGATGAGAGGGTGAACGAATCAACGATCTCGCCATTACCCAGAACGGCTGCGGCGGTAAAATCGGGTGCGGGACGGCCTACCAATACCATATTCAATTCCTCTTTAAGTGAAGTGAACAATCCAGTCAGGATTGGGCTACCAAGAGCCTAGTCCGTCTAATTCAAGCGACAAACTATAGACCCGGTGGTAGATTAGTTAAATCAAATTAAATAGATAGCATTAATCGGATTTTCCTATGCAACGTTGGCCCAGCCTCAAACAGCTGCAATATCTGGTCGCTCTCGACGAGCACAAGAACTTCAACCGCGCCGCCAAGGCCTGTCATGTCAGCCAGTCGACCCTGAGTACCGGGATCCAGACGCTGGAAGAGATGATGAACCTGCAACTGGTGGAGCGGGACCACAAGAGCTTCATTATGACCCCGGTCGGCATGGAAATCGTCGAGCGCGCTCGCAATTTGCTCTCCGATGCGCGAGATCTGATGGAACTAGGTCAACACCAGGGTGGTGTGATGCAGGGGACCGTGCGTCTGGGCTGTATTCCCACCATCGCCCCCTTCCTGCTCAGCAAACTGCTGAAAGTATGCAGCAAAACCTATCCTGACCTCGAATTGTTACTGCGGGAAGACACCACCAGCAATCTGCTCAAGCAGCTGGAACAAGGTCAGCTCGACTTGCTGATCCTCGCTCTCCCCATCGAGATCGGTGGTTTTCACTGCAAGACCGTCGGCCAGGATCCGTTCCACATGGTGATGCCCGCCAGCATGGCGGCCGGTCTGCACACCCCGTTCGACTACAAGGAGCTGCCAAACCAGAGCATCTTCCTGCTGGAGCGGGAGCACTGCCTCACCGAGCACGCAGTGAGCGCTTGCCGTCTGCGGGACAAGAGCAAGATCAATCCCTTTGCCGCCACCAGCCTGCACACTCTGGTGCAGATGGTCGAGGCGGGACTTGGCACTACCTTCCTGCCTCAGATGGCCATCGACGCCGGCATTCTTGCCAATTCGGATCTGGTCGCCATTCCCCTGCCGGGGGAAAAATCCTATCGCGAGATCGGCATGGTTTGGCGTCCCAGTACCACCCGGGTGCAAACCTTCTATAAGCTGGCCGAATTGCTTACCCCACTGATCAATCCCGCCCACTGACCCCGAATGCCAGCCGCAGGCTGGCGTTTTTCGCTCACTTGCCGCATTTTCTCCTTTCGGGACTAGGTATCAAGCCAGATCCCTGTTTATGATGGAAAAGTTGTCACGCCACTGGCGGCCGTCACCATATTCTGTCCGGGGTGGCGGTTAACAGACGTATCTATTGGTAGACCCCGTTGTGGAGAGCTCTCCGATGTACCGCAAGCTGATGCTATCCCTGCTGACCCTGCTGCTGGCCGCCTGCTCCAGCACGCCAGAGCCACCGCCGCCCCGCCAGCAGAGCAGTGCCTTTGACGGTTTCTACCAGCAGTGGCGTGGCGTCCCCTACCGGATGGGCGGCACCAACCGCGCCGGACTCGACTGCTCCGCCTTCACCCAGCTCGCCTACAATCAGGTGCTGGGAGTCAACTTGCCAAGAACCACCGAATCCCAGGCCAGTATCGGCAAACCGGTGGATCGCTACCGGCTGCAACACGGGGATCTGGTCTTCTTCAAAACCGGCTGGCAGCAGTACCATGTGGGGGTCTATACCGGTGCCGGCGAGTTTATCCACGCCTCCACGAGCAAGGGTGTAATCCGTTCGAGACTCGACAATGTCTACTGGAACAGCCGCTATTGGCAAGCCCGTCGGGTAACCCAGTAAAGGTTCAAACACCTGCCCGTTATACTGCTGGACTCCGTCAATCCCGGTCGCCAGGTCGAGATAATCCCCTGCACTGAAAACTCAATTGGCCCCAAAACCTGCCTTTCATACCATTTTGTGATAAGGTGGTGGCCAATTTTTAGCACTTTCGCGCTTTTCTCATACGCTATCTGTCCTGATTGACAATAAGCGAAGCAGCGAAAGTGGCTGTGACAGCACTGCCGGACGGGTGGCTCACAGCAGCAGTATCAAGGGTTAAATAGATAAGGAGATCATCCAATGAAACAGTATCAAAACTGGCTGGGGCAATACCTGATGAGTCGCCGTGACGGCGACCACGCCATGGCATGCGAGATGGCGAGTTCCATCTGCGAGTTCTGGCAACAACAGGGAGATGAAACCGAACTGGACAAGTGGCAGCAGATTTACCAGAACCATCTGGAAAAGACCACCTGATCCCGACCGTCACCTTGCTGCCAGCCATCTGTTGGCAGCAAGGCTGCCCCCTATTGCTTCGCGCATAGCCAGTTCCCGCATAACGCCCTTTTGCATGCCCCCTCTACCATTTCTTGAGTCCATGACAGTGCTCATCCAGAACCAAGTGTCGAGCTCGTCGATGCAACCGGACACAACAGGGTTCCCCACCCTGTTTCCCCGGGTTTCATCCAAACCAACCGCGTCCTCACGGCGGGTTTTCTGTTTTGAGAACAAGGGGATGGGCAGTTCTGTCGCAATCCATGGCGACAATTTCCCCAAGTTGGTCAGTTTGTGCTAAAATGGCGCTCATTTTTTGACATCTCGCGTCACGTTCGCCGCCAGATTGCCCATCGGGCTCTCTGCCCGGGTCGTGACTTTGCACCATCATGCCTGATGATGTTCCCCCCAAGATGAGCCGACAGGCTCCCGTCAAGGTGGGCACCTTCAAGGGCACATGAGATAAGGAGATCGGGTAATGAAACAATATCAAAGCTGGCTGGGAGATTATCTGATGAGCCGACGTGACGGAGATCACGCGATGGCTTCGGAACTTGCCAACACCATCTGCGCCTTCTGGAAGGCCCAGGGTGATGAAGCAGAAACCAGCAAATGGCAGCAACGCTATCAGCAACACGTAGAGCAGGCGCAATAAGCCCCTGCACTCTTTCGCGATAAAAAAACCGGCGCACATGGCGCCGGTTTTGTCTTTTCTGGCAAGCAGAAGACATTACATTTGGTCGATCATGTCCTGAGCAAACTGGGAGCAGGAACGCAGAGTCGCCCCTTCCATCAGACGCTCGAAGTCATAGGTGACGGTCTTGTTTCGGATCGCCGCTTCCATGCCCTTGATGATGAGATCGGCCGCTTCGACCCAGCCCATGTGGCGCAGCATCATCTCGGCGGAGAGGATCAGGGAACCCGGGTTGACCTTGTCCTGACCGGCATACTTCGGCGCAGTACCGTGGGTCGCTTCGAACAGGGCCACACCATCGCCGATGTTGGCACCCGGCGCGATACCGATACCGCCTACCTGAGCGGCCAGCGCGTCGGAGATGTAGTCGCCGTTGAGGTTCATACAGGCGATGACGTCATACTCGGCCGGACGCAGCAGGATCTGCTGCAAGAAGGCATCGGCGATAACATCCTTGATGACGATGGTCTTGCCGGTTTTCGGGTTCTTGAAGGAGCACCAGGGGCCGCCGTCGATCAGCTGGGCGCCATACTCGTTCTGAGCCAGAGCATAACCCCAATCCTTGAAGGCACCTTCGGTGAACTTCATGATGTTGCCCTTGTGCACCAGGGTCACGGAGTCGCGATCGTTGTCGATGGCATACTCGATAGCGGCACGCACCAGACGCTCGGTACCGGCTTTGGACATCGGCTTGATGCCGATACCACAGGACTCGGGGAAGCGAATTTTCTTCACGCCCATCTCGTTTTGCAGGAAGGCGATCACCTTGTTCGCTTCGGCACTGTCGGCCTTCCACTCGATGCCGGCGTAGATGTCTTCGGCGTTTTCGCGGAAGATCACCATGTCGGTCAGATCAGGACGTTTCACCGGGCTCGGGGTGCCGTCGTAGTAACGCACCGGGCGCAGGCAGATGTAGAGATCCAGCTCCTGACGCAGGGCCACGTTGAGGGAGCGGATACCGCCACCGACCGGAGTAGTCAGCGGGCCCTTGATGGCCACGCAGTATTCGCGAATGAAATCCAAGGTTTCGGCCGGCAGCCAGGCACCTTCGCCATAGACATGAGTCGATTTCTCGCCGGTATAGATCTCCATCCAGGCGATCTTGCGCTCGCCCTTGTAGGCTTTCTCGACCGCAGCATTCACCACATTCAACATGGCAGGGGTTACGTCAACACCGATGCCATCCCCTTCAATAAACGGAATGATCGGATGGTTGGGAACCTGCAGCTTGCCGTTGGCATCGACTGTGATTTTCTGACCCTGGGTCGGGATTACTACTTTGCTTTCCATCGGCATCTCCTAACTTCCGTTTGTTATCAACTTGTTTGTTGCGCGCGGCCATCTTAGCCCATTCATTTTCATAATAAAACGACAAGAAAGCATGTCAGACCAAAGAGGTAGCCACCCGCCAGTGCGCCGTCACCACGCCTTCCCGACACAGCCCCGTTATCCCTCCAGCTCGCTGGCCGCCGCCTGCGGCTGACTCAGGGAACGGTACTGGGAAGGGGTCAAGCCGGTCTTCTGTTTGAACACCCGGCAGAAGTAGTTCACGTCGGTAAACCCGCAGCGATTGGCGACCTCTTCGAGACGGAAGCGATACTTTTTCAGCATGAACTTGGCCCGCTCCAGCCGCACCCAGCTGATGTAGTCCGCTAGCCGCATGTGCCCCTGCTGGCGGAACAGGCGTGAGAGATGGCTGGGGGAGAGATTGAAGCGGGCGGCGATGCATTCGCGACTGATGGGGCGGTGGAAATTTTCCTGAATGTAGATGCAGATGCCGTGAAAAAGATCGGAGCCACGAGGACGACCGCTCTCCGACTCCACCAGCAACTGCCGTGAGTAACTGAGCAGCGCCTGCAGCAGGTGATTGTCCATCGGTGCCCTTATCGGCTCCTGCGCAAGGGTGTTGAGGGAGAGCAGGATATGATCGAGCGCCCGTCCGGCACCGGCCTGAATACTGTGCTTCTGGACATCGAAGAAGCCGGTGTCTCCCTTGTGCTTGCTCACCAGACTGAACCCTATCTGACGCTTGCCGAACAACAGGCTGAGCACGGAACAGTCATTGTCCCAATCCGGCTTGTTCCAGCCGTTGGGGGGAATGTACATCGCCTCCCGCGGCCCCATCTGTACCGACTGCACATCCCCTTCCGGGGACCAGATCTGGTTGAGATAGTGACCACTGAATACCAGCTCGAGACGCGGAAAATTGACCTGATAACTGAAGCAGGGAGGCACCCCTTTGTCAGAGGCAAACAACACCTTCTCAAAGCCTCCCCCCTCACTTAGAAAGCCGTCCAACAGCTGGGTAAAGATGATACTCATGAATGATCCTGATCAAGATGCAGAGAGCAACCGATTGCGGTGCGCTGCCCCTGCCATGCTATAGTCCGCGCCAGACTGAAATTCCCAAAAAATCGTTCTGATACAAGGAGCCATCCATGAGCTACCCGCCGTTTTTTCTAATGTGCAACCCGATCCAGGATTATGTCTGGGGCAGTCGTGACTCCCTGACCACGCTGTTTGGCATCAAAAATCCCGAAGGCAAACCACAAGCTGAACTGTGGATGGGCGCTCACCCCAATGGCTGCTCCGAAGTGACCCTGGCAGGCGAGACCGTGAAGCTTTCCAGCCTGATTGACGCCAACCCCGTCGCCATGCTGGGCGAAGCTACCCAGGCTCGTTTCGGCTCACTCCCCTTCCTGTTCAAGGTGCTCTGCGCCGAGCAAGCCCTCTCCATTCAGGTACATCCGAGCAAGGCACAGGCCGAAGCCGGTTTTGCCAAAGAAGAAGCCGCAGGCATCGATATCAAGGCGAGCAACCGCAACTACAAGGATCCGAACCACAAGCCGGAGCTGGTCTTTGCCCTCACCCGCTATCAGGCGATGAACGGCTTTCGCGCCATCCCGGCCATCCTGGCCCTGTTCGATCGCATGGCGCTGCCCGCACTGGTCGACCTGACCGCAGCGCTTCGCCAGTCACAGGATGAAGCTGGCCTGCAGCACTTCTTCCACCAGTTGCTGATCCTCAGCGGTGATCGCAAGGACGAGGCGCTGGCTGGCCTGCTGGCCTATGCCGCCGCCCATCAGGATGAAGAGACTTTCGCCACCATCAGCAAGCTGGCCAACCAGTACCCGGGGGATGTGGGGCTCTTCTCGCCGTTGCTGCTCAACGTGGTAACACTTGAGCCGGGTCAGGCGATGTTCCTCGACGCCCAGACCCCCCACGCCTACATCCACGGCACTGGCCTCGAGATCATGGCCAACTCCGACAACGTGCTGCGTGCCGGTCTGACCCCCAAATACATGGATGTGCCGGAGCTGCTGGCCTGCACCCGCTGTGTCGCCAAACCGGACGACCAGATCCTGCTCACCCCTCGCATGGAAGGCACAGTACAGCACTTCGACGTGCCGGTACCGGATTTCACCTTCAGCGTATATGGCGCAGGCGAACATGCCCTCACCACCGGCAATGCCGAGATCCTGTTCGCCATCGATGGGCCCATCACCCTCATTGGCCAGGATGGCGAGCGTCTGACACTGACCATAGGGCAATCTGCATTTGTACCCGCCAGCACCAGCGATTATCGCGTGACGGCTGAAGGGCGTTTTGCCCGCGCCAGCAACCGCTGATCCTGGTGGGCCATCGGCTCATCACCCTCTGTTCAAAGGGCCCAGCAGGGCCCTTTTTTTCAGCTCATCTGACCATGTGGAGCCCGGTACGACTCACAAAATCGGTCATTTAACTCAACATCGAAGAATAACACGCTGACTTATAATGATTAATATCATTTAGCCTCCCTGGTCACGCCACCCTGCAGTTATGCGAGCCAGCTCACACCCTTCCCCACACGTCATAAAAATCCAGTTAATGCCATTTTTTTCCTCTGTCCCAGGATATTAATCAACGAAATAATAGAAACCGTTAATTTACAGGCAGCAGGAAAAACATTTAAGAACATTTATATATTCCAGATGTAACACAGCTCAGCCACTTATTTCATAAGTGTAAGGGGCGATTTTTTAAATCAGGCTCTGGGTGCCTGTTATTTTTCTGCGCATTTATTTTTCCGCCTGTATGGCCAGATCGTTTTCAAGATCCATTTTATCTGGCTGATATTCCCCCCGTCACCCTCTATATCCAGTGACAGTCGGGGTAATACATGCAGATGGCTCTCTCATCCGGCAGATATTCATTGGCTGGCCCGGCGTTCTGCATTATCTGTTTTTATACGTTCGATACCCTACTTTCATTAACCTGTGGCGACAAATATGAAACTGAAACGTTCCCTGCTCGCGTGTGCCGTACTGGCTGGCCTGGTTGGTATATCCGGTTGTCAAAATGACTCGGATACCGCTGTCAATAACAATAAAGAGACTAACGTCTCCCGTTACGTCAATCCGTTCATCGGCACAGGTAATTTAGGCAACACCTATCCCGGCGCCACGACCCCGCATGGCATGGTGCAGCTGTCGCCCAATAATGGGGCCAATGGCTGGGAATATATCTCCGGCTATTACTACCACGACAACCGCCTCGCCGGGTTTTCCCACACTCACCTCTCGGGTGCCGGAGCTGGAGATCTCAACGATATTCTGGTGATGCCGATCAACTCACGCTCCAATTTCATGCTGAACGAGGGGTCGGCCTCACTGAATCTGGAGGCCTCCCGCTACAGCCACAAGGATGAAGAGGCAACGGCGGGCTACTACAAGGTCAATCTGAAGGATTACGGGATCAAGGCCGAGCTGACCGCCTCGGATCGGGTGGGGGTTCATCGCTACACCTTCCCGCAAGATAAAAAATCGGAAATCGTGGTCAACCTCGGCTTCAAGGTCAACTGGGACTACACCTCCGACTCCTATCTGAAATGGGACAAAACCCACAACCGGATCGAGGGCCATCGCTTCTCTGACGGCTGGGCCCCCAGCCAGAAAGAGTTCTTCGTGATGGAGTTCGACCAGCCCATCAAAAACATCCGCTTCGCCTACTTTGACAAAGACCAGAACCGCTATCTGGACCTGCCGGAAGGCACCACCGAGATCGGCAACGAGACCCGTGGCAAATATCAGTACGCGCGTGCCTATGTGGAATTTGATACCGCGGCGGCGGGCTTGGTCGTCGAGGCCAAGGTAGCCCTCTCCAACGTCGAGATCGGCCAGGATGGCAACGCTGGCGCCTCACTCAACATGACCGAAGTGGCCAATATGTCGTTTGACGATGTCCGTCAGGCTGCGACCCAAAAATGGGAAAAGGAGCTGGGCAAGATCCGGGTCAGTGGGGATGAGGAGTACAAACAGACCTTCTATACCGCGCTCTACCACACCTATCTGGGCCAGACCATTCACTCTGATCTGGACGGGCGCTACCGCCAGGTGCATCAGGGGCGCAACGCCTATCCGGATGGCAACACACCGTGGGGCGAGCAGATCGATACCCTCAAGGAGTCGGTTCGCACCGCCGATGCCAACCGGGATGGCAAAGCGGACTTTACCCGTTACGACACCTTCTCCCTGTGGGACACCTACCGCGCAGTACAACCCCTCTCGTCACTGCTGGAGCCGGATCGCCTCGCCGATGTGGTGCTCTCCATGCTCTCCTACGCCGAGGAGGAGTGGATGGACGATCTGGGCAACCTGCGCAAGGGCAGATTGCCGGAGTGGACCTTCAAGGGTAACGAGACCGGCATGATGATGGGGATGCACTCCACGCCGGTGATCCACGACGTACTCTCCAAAGGCTCGCTGGACAGACGGATGATCGCGCTGGGCTTCAGCGATGCGGAACGTCAGGAGATCAAGGAGCGACTGGTGACCGCCATGATCACCGACGCCCGCGCAGCCACCAGCCAGGGGGTCGCCTGGATCAAGGAGTACGAGCAGCAAGGCTATGTGCCTGCCCAGTTGCATGACACACCGCCGGGCAATGACTGGGAATCTCACTCCCCCTTCAAGGATGCCTGGACCTCATCCTACTCGCTGGAGTACTCCATGAATGACTGGGCGATCGCCCAATCGATCAAGGCAGTATTTGGCGAAAGTGACCCCCGCTATCAGGAGTTTGCCGATCGATCCAAGAACTGGCAGGCGCAGTTTGACTTTGGCGGCAAGCAGTACAAGGGGTGGTTCAAGGCCCGCGACTACGCTGGCAACTTCATTGATGCCGGTTGGGTAGACCCGAAAACCGGCCGGGCAGTGGGCAAGGATTGGCGCCCCGACATGTTCAACTGGTCATTCGCCGAGTCCAACGGCTGGCAATACGCCTTCAGCGTTCAACATGACATTCATGGCCTGGTCGATCTGATGACCCGCTTCGACCAGACCCAGAATCCTCAGGCCAAACGGGGCGAACTGTTTGCCAAACGGCTGGACGAGTATTGGAGTACCTATCCGGATCGCAACGCTGGCGACAACCAGTTCCCGGTATTCAACACCGGCAACGTGGGACAGCATGTGCAGGGCAACGAGCCCGATATCCATGTGCCCTACCTCTACAACTACGTAGGACAGCCCTGGAAGGGACAGGCCGCCATCGTGGCAGCCACCAACGTCTGCTACAAGAACACCCCTGACGGCATCTGTGGCAACGATGACTTTGGCACCCTCTCTGCCTGGTTCGTGTTCCGGGCGCTGGGCTTCTTCCCGGTCAATGCCTCCTCCGGCATCTACGAGATTGGCACCCCCATGTTCGAAACCGCCTCGCTCGATGTGGGTGCGGGCAAACAGTTCACCGTCACGGCCCAGAATGTCAGCCGCGACAACATCTACATCCAGTCCGCTCGCCTCAATGGCAGCGAGTTCAATCGCAGCTACCTCACCCATGAGGAAATCCTCAGTGGCGGCAAGCTTGAATTCGTGATGGGCGATAGCCCCAACCAGAATTGGGGCAGCCAGCCGGAAGATCTGCCGCCCGCGCAAGGTATCGGCACCTTCCTGCACGAAGGCGACCTGCCTGCCGGTTCCCGTTAATCACCTGTTCGGGGGAGGACTTCCTCCCCCATCACCACTCAAAAATGGAATGACCATGTTCAAGTGCAATCTTCTTTCTCTTGCGGTGATTGCCGCACTGACCGGTGGCATCGCCGGTTGCAACAGTGAGAGCGAGTCTACCGCTATCGAGAAACCGGTAACTCCGGTTGTCGATCTGTCGGTACTGAAATACGTTGACCCCATGATAGGCACCGCCGCATCAGGCCACACTTTCCCCGGTGCCACCCGCCCTGCCGGCATGGTGCAGCTCTCGCCGGATACCTTTATTGGCTCCAACACCGATCACGAGAGCGGACTCAACCCCTGGCACTCAGCCTCCGGCTACTGGGACTCTTCCAATTATCTCACGGGCGAGATCGTCGCAACCGATGTTCCGCTCTACGGCTTCTCCCATACCCATCTCTCCGGCACCGGCGCCACCGATCTGGGCGACATTCTGGTACTGCCCTACGCCGAGATGGCCGACGCCCAGATAAACGCCTTTGACAAAACCAATGAGCACGCCAGCGCCGGTTATTACAAAACCAGACTGAACAAGGGGGAGATTGAGGTTGAACTGACCACCACCAAACGGGTCGGTTTGCACCGTTACACCTTCGCCAAAGGAGCGGATCGGAATGTGAAATTCGATCTGGGTCATACCCTACTGAACAACAACGGCCAATCGCTGAAAAACAAAATCGAAGTGGTGGATGAGTACACCCTGCGTGGCCGCAAAACCTCCACTGGCTGGTTCCAGGGACAGAACCATCAGGGCCAGAACATCTTCTTCTACGCCAAATTCAACCAACCTGTGGCCAGGGCCATGCTGGGCGAGCAGGACAAGATGCCCACCCGGGAGATGCGCCCCAACAGCGTCTATCAAGGGGATGACCTGACCGCCTACCTCAATTTTGGCCAGGGTGACCAACCGATCGAGATCCGGGTCGGTATCTCGGCGGTGAGCTGGCAAGGAGCACAGAAGAATCTGGAGGCGGAAGCCCCCACCTTTGATTTCGCCAAGGTGAAGTCAGACGCCGAATACGCGTGGGCCGAAAAGCTGGCAACACTCAAAACCGAAGGGGGGACGGAAACCGAGAAGACCAATTTCTACACCGCCCTCTACCACATGATGATCGCCCCTATCGAGCTCTACGATGTGGATGGCAAGTATCTTGATATGCAAGGCACCCTGCGCACCCTGCAACCTGGCGATACCCCCAACTACTCCATCTACTCGACCTGGGATACCTTCCGCGCCGTTCACCCCATGTGGACCATCATGGACCCGCCACAGGCGACTCTCTACGCCAAGGATCTGATCCGCAAATCCAACGTGGAGTTCGGCCTGCTGCCCAAATGGGAAGGCCACGGCTCGGAAACCGGCACCATGATTGGCTACCCCTCGGCGGCCATCCTTGCCGATGCGGTGACCAAGGGGCTGATCGATGCGCAAGAGGCACTGGAAGCCTCGGTCAAATCGGCCCACTACCGGCCTGCCGATTACCCGCAGATCCATGACGACATCCTGAGCTCGCTGATGGCCGGTCAGCTCAGCTATCACGAGAAAGAGCAGTGCGTCCGTTATCCCAACTGGAACTCGGTCTCCTACTCGCTGGAGTTCTCTTTCTACGACTGGACCATCGCCGAGATGGCGAAAGCCGCGGGCGACATGACTACCTATCAGGAGTTCAAGGCACGATCCTACAACTCGCTCAAACATTGGGATCCCCAGGCTGGCAATGCCGATGGCAAAGGCTTCTTCGTACCGACCGAGCTGAAAAACGGTGACCCGTGCGCCCTGAAATACGCGGCGGCCGATTTCGATCCCTACAAGTCGGATGCCTTCTACTACACCGAGGGCAATGCCTGGCAGTGGCAGTGGTCCTTCATGCAGGATCTCGACAAGCTGACCGAGATCATGGGTGGCCAGCAGGGACTGAACGACAAGCTCGACAACCTGTTCAACGCCGACCCCAACGGGGGCGAAGCACATCAGGACATGACCGGTTACATCGGGCAGTACATTCATGGCAACGAGCCCTCACACCACGTCATCTATCTCTACAATCGCACCGCCCAGCCCTGGAAAGCGCAGGAGTACCTCGACCGGGTCTATAAGGAGTTCTACAAAACCACCCCGGATGGCCTGATCGGCAATGAAGACGTCGGCCAGATGTCGGCCTGGTACATCATGAGTGCCATGGGCTTCTATCAAATCTCCCCGGGCGACCCGACCTACACCATCGGTCGTCCCATCTTTGACAAGGTCACCATCAACCTGCCCGACGGTCAGTTCAACGTGGTAGCGCAGAACAACAGCCCGGACAACCTCTATGTCAAAGAGGTCACCATCAATGGCAAGCCACTCAACCAGTACAACACCTTCGCCCACAGCGAGATCCGTCCCGGTGGTGAGCTGCGTTTTGTGATGACCAACCAGCAACCGACCCCGTAACTCTACAAGCGGCAAGCCACCCGGCTTGCCGCTTTTTCATCTCCGGAATTTGAGGAACAACAATGTTCAAACCCCACAAGCTGGCCATCATGGTGACAGCCCTGCTTGGCCTCTATGGCTGCAACACAAATGATGAGACTACTGACAATGGCCGCCCCGATAATGCCCTGCAGGTGCTGCAATATGTCGATCCGCTGATCGGCACCGATGGGCTGGGCAATGTCAATCCGGCCCCCGTCATGCCGGAAGGGATGATCCAGCCGGGCCCGGACAACTGGAATCCGGCCAACTGGAATGGCAAGGGATCCCCTTCCGACTATCACCACCATCTGGCCAAGCTTTCCGGCTTCAGCAGCACCCATATCTCGGGGGCAGGCAAGGGGGATCTCAATGATTTCGCCTTCTTGCCCTTCATCGGCAGCAATACCGACCCGGTCACCATCAACAAGACGAGCGAACAGTCGGAAGTAGGCTATTACAAAGCGGATCTGGTGGAGACCGGCATCAAGGCCGAACTCACTGCCACCCAGCGGGTCGCCTTCCACCGTTACAGCTATCCGGCGGGTGAAGATCGCAAAGTCCAGCTTGATCTGCAGCACGAGCTGCTGGAGCAGTATGGCAACCACTCCCGCAATATTTACTTCAAGCGGGTGAGCGACAACGCCATTGCCGGAGCCAGAACCAGCAACGAGTGGGGGCAGTGGCAGACGGTCTTTTTCTACGCCGAGTTTTCCGAGCCGTTTGTGGATCAGATCCTCTATGTCGATGGCAAATTGAGCAACGACACCGAGGTGGGGTTGGCCGATTACATCGGGTATGGCGAAACCAGACCCCGGGTACGGGATGTGGTGACCCAGCTCAACTTTGCCAAAGGGGAACGGCCCATCACCATGAAGATGGCCATCTCGGGCACCGGCATTGAGGGGGCCATGGCCAACCTGCGCGCCGATGAACATGACTACCGCTTCGATCAGGTGGTGCAGGAGAACAAGCAGGCATGGGCGAAAGTGCTCAATAAGTTCACCCTGGAGGGTGGCAGCGATGCCGACAAGACGATGTTTTATACCTCGCTCTATCGCACCTACATCGCCCCCTTCGTCTATCAGGATGTGGATGGTCAATATCGCGGAATGGATGGCAAGGTGCATCAGGCCAAGCCGGGCTTTACCAACTATTCGGTCTACTCCATGTGGGACACCTTCCGCGCCGCTCACCCATTGAAGACCATCATCGAAAAAGAGCGATCCATCGACTATGTGCACGATCTGCTCAACAAATATAAAACCGGCGGCATCATGCCCAAATGGGAGCTGCACTCCGACTATACCGGCGAGATGGTCGGCTACCCAGCGGTCTCCATCATCGCCGACGTCATCGTCAAATACCCGGATGCATTCACACAGGAAGAGATAAAGCTGGCGCTGCAGGCGGCCAATGTCTCCGCCAACTTTGACCTCGCGCTGACCAAAAGCTGGGTGCCCTATCAGGATCCCTGGAACGGCGACAAGCGCTTCACCGTGATGACCCGTCACGGCCAGTATGCCGAGCAGCACGGCTATGTCCCCGCCAACGTCAAACTCAAGCCGGAAGAGGGCGGCATGGCGCAGGACAAGTACGATGAACTGGTCAACGAGTCCGTCTCGTACGGTGTCGAGAATGCCTACTATGACTGGTGCATCGCCCAGCTGGCCCGACTGGCTGGCGACAAATCCGCCGAGAACCGCTATCTGGCCCGGGCGACTACCTGGCGCGCCTATTTTGACTACAACCCGGCGCAATATGGCAAATATGGCGCGACCGGCTTTATGCGCCCCAAAAATTACGATGGCAGCTGGGTCAACAATTACCCCTCCTGCGCCATCGATAAAAACGGCAATCCCGTTACACCACCACAAAACTGTGACACCAACGACAGCAGCCGTTATGACATCTTCTGGCCCTATCGGGCCGAGCACAGGGGGCAGGACTTTACCGAAGGCAACACCTGGCAGTGGAGCTGGTTTGTTCCCCACGATATCGAGGGGCTCAAAGAGGTGATGGGGGGCGAGGAGGGATTCCGGAAGAATCTGGATGCCCTCTTCACCGCCAACTCCAACGCTGATACCTCGCAAGGGGATATGACCGGCTATATCGGGCAGTTCGTGATGGGGAACGAACCGGATCACCATGTTCCCTACCTCTATAACTGGACCAAGGAGCCGTGGAAAACCCAGGAGTATGTGGATCAGGCGGTGCGCAGCTTCTTCCACCCGACCACCACAGGGCTGATTGGCAATGAGGATGTGGGGCAAATGTCCGCCTGGTACATCATGAGTGCGCTGGGCTTCTATCAGGTCACGCCGGGGCTCCCGGTCTACACCATAGGTCGGCCACTGTTTGACAAGGTGATCATGGATATCGATGGCGGAAAATTCACCGTGATCGCCGAAAACAATGGCACCCAAAATATCTATGTGGAATCGGTCACCATCAATGGCAAACCATTGGGGGAAAACCTGACGTTCAATCACAGCGATATTCGTGCCGGTGGTGAACTGAAATTTATCATGACGGCGCAAAAACCGATCCGCTCAGATAATAAATAACCATCATGCACTATCAATATATGTTCAGGCCCAAAGCTTCCTTTGGGCCTCTTTTTTGTTCACTAACAAAAATGTTCAAAAATATACCGCACGCAATTACATGATACCCGGATCACAAACAGCGCGCCTTGCCACAAAAGTCTAGTGAATGACACTTTTTTACTCTGTCGATGAAACAGATGGCATGGGAATAATAGTGCTCGCCGGGATCAATGCCATCGAGCACCAATATTGCTCAGGGATCGCTCCGGTCTCATAAAAATAGATCATGACTGCTTACCCTCTACCCGATGGAGCCGCTCAATATGTTCAAGAAAAATATTCTGGCCATTGCCCTGACCAGCACGGTAGCCATGTTATCCGGCTGCGATTCAGATAACAGCAGCGACAATAACGACGATCAAAAGCCAACGCCAACCAATGTGTTGCAATATGTGAACCCATTCGTTGGCACTGGCTTTAACGGTCACACCTTTCCCGGCCCTGTGGTACCGGAGGGCATGGTGCAACTCTCGCCGGATACCGAGTTGATCGGCTGGCACTCCTCCTCCGGCTATCACTTTGACAAAGATACCCTGTTCGGATTTTCCCACACCCACCTCTCAGGCACCGGCATGGGGGGGCTGGGGGATATTCTGTTCCTGCCCTTTACCGAAGATAAATCCAAATACATCGAGCAAAGCGATGATTACCGCAAAGCCATCTCGGTCAAAATGGACAAAAAATCCGAGCAGGCCGAGCCTGGCTACTATGCGGTGCGCATCGCCGAGAATGGCATCAAGGCCGAGCTGACCGCCTCCGAGCGGGTGGGCTTTCACCGCTACACCTATCCGCAGGGGCAACCCCAACGGCTGAAGATCGATTTGAACTCGATCCTCAACAGCGACTGGGGATCGAGTTCGCTGCGCAACAAACTCACCGTCAGCGAAGATGGCTACACCATCACCGGCGAGCGAGATGCGACTCACTTCTCCGGCTGGGCGAAAAACCAGAAGATCTTCTTCCATGCGACCTTCGACAAGAAGATCAAAGGGGTCTACATCCTCGCTGGTGGTGTGCCGGTAGAGGGCTTGAGCGCCGAGCACAAGGCCAAATCCAAAGCGGATGTCACCGCTTACGTCGAATTTGAAGAGGGCGGCTCAGCCCAACTGAACGCCAAAGTTGCCCTATCGGCGGTCGATGCCACCGGCGCATGGAACAACTACCAGGCCGAAGGGGATGTTTCGTTTGACGAGGCCCGCGCCAACGCCCGCGAGAAGTGGGCCAACGCCCTCAATTTCACCATCGAGGGGGGCAGCAAGGAGCAAAACGAGATCTTCTACACCGCCCTCTACCACACCAAGATCGCCCCCATCGTCCATCAGGATGTGGATGGCAACTACCGCGGCATGGGCAAAGGGGCGCAGGCCAAGGGGGAAGGCAGCTACTCCATCCACTATGGCCAGGCAAGCGAAGATCAGCCCAACTTCTCGGTCTACTCACTGTGGGACACCCAGCGAGCGCTGCACCCGCTCAAAACCATCACCGAACCCACCCGCGCCGTGCAGTATGCCAAGAACCTGCTCCAGAAGTATCTGGAGAGCGGCCTGCTGCCCAAGTGGGAGCATCTGGGGGATGAGACAGGCACCATGGTGGGCTATCCGGCGGTGGTGGTGATTGCCGACGCCATCACCAAATACCCCGATGCCTTCACTGCGCAGGAGAAAAATCTGGCGCTCACGGCCGCCATCGACTCCTCCACCTATACCAACTACCCCATGCTGGCGACCGAGTGGGACAAGGCGGTGCTGGACAAGACCCTGACCAACCACATCGATTACATCGAGAAAAACGGCTTCGCCCCGGCAGTGCAGCGGATCGACGGTCAGCCCGTCTTCGCTGACTACACCCTCGAGTCGGTCTCCTACGGTCTGGAGAACGCCTTCTATGACTGGGCCATCGCCCGGATCGCCAAGGCGGCCGGCAACCCGGCGGCCGAAGCGCGCTATCTGGCCCGTTCTAACGGCTATCAGCGCTACTTCGACCACAATGCGGCCGAATACGCCCAGTACGGGGTGACCGGTTTCATGCGTCCGGTGATGATCGATGGCGCCTTCATGACGCCGTTTGATCCCTATGGCACCGAACATGAGACCGGTAACTATACCGAGGGCAACGCCTGGCAGTGGACCTGGTTTGTGCCCCATGACATCAAGGGGCTGAAAACCGCGATGGGCGGAGAAGAGGCCTTCAAGCAGAATCTGGACGCCACCTTTGCCGCCGAGAGTCAGGGGTCGGAGACCGCTGACATGACCGGGATGATGGGTCAGGTGGCCTTCGGGAATGAACCCTCCCACCATATCCCCTACCTCTACAACTGGACATCGGAACCTTGGAAAACTCAGGAGACGGTCGACTACATCCTCGACACCATGTACTCGAACACCCCGGCAGGCATCATAGGCAACGAGGATGTGGGCTCCATGTCTGCCTGGTATGTGATGTCAGCACTTGGCTTCTATCAGGTGAATGCGGCAGATCCCGTCTACACCATTGGCCGCCCGCTATTTGCCAAAGCGACCATCCCGGTCAAGGGGGGAACCTTCACCATCATCGCCGATAACAACAGCGCCAAGAACCGCTATGTCCAGTCGGTCACCATCAATGGCAAACCGCTCAAGGATGGTCTCTTCTTCGAGCACAAGGAGTTTATACCGGGGGGCAACCTCCACTTCGTGATGGGCGATACCCCGCCACAAAAGTAACGATCGATAGCATTGAGGTGACATTCAGCACGCAATCCGAAAATGTCACTTTGTGATACCCGACGGCCCACGCCAGATGGATTGATAAAATCCAATCAGCGCTGGGCCATTTTATTTTCCAGTGGGAAGCCCAGGTTCAGCCATTAAGCCGTTTTTCTCAAACATGCCTTAAATCGGGCAATAAACCGCAAAAAATGGCTGTAAATCCCATTACAAGGGTTTTTCTGTCATACCTTGACCGCTGTCACATCCTGCCATTAATTAAACAAAAACCGCTATTGAGTTAAAGGTCAACACTTTGCGAGCTGGATCACACCAGCAAAACCATGCAACAAAAATCCAGTTATTGCTACATTCATCGCCTGTCCAACCCTACCCTTGAGGGCAATAATGAGCCCAATTCGCAACGCATGACTTAGCCCTTACAGGGAAGGAGAGTGAGATGTTACCCACCATGACCAACGGCAGACTCATCTGCCTGGAGTTGAAGGCCACCAGCAAGGAGGCTCTGTTCGACGAGATGGCACAGATGCTGGCGCGCGATGGCGCCGTGTCTGATCAACAGCAATTCGTCAAGGATATCTGGGCCCGCGAGCAGCTGGACTGCACCGGCTTCGAGCAGGGTGTCGCCCTGCCCCATGCCAAGAGCAAGGCGGTCAGTCGTCCGGCCATTGCCATCGGTGTCAGCCGTCAGGGTATCGAGTACGGCGCCGAAGATGGCAAGCCAACTCAACTGATCTTCATGATCGCCTCCCCGGATGGCGGCGCCAACCACCACATCGAAGTGCTGGCCGAGCTCTCCACCCGTCTGCTGGAACCGGGCTTTATCGAGCAGATGAAAGCCGCCACCACCGTCGAGCAAGCGCTGACCCTGCTCAAGCAAGGCCCGAAAGTGCAAAAACCGGCCCCAGCCGCCAAACCGGCTGCCACTGCACCGGCTGAACCCGAAGAGCGCACCTTCAAGGATCGCCTCAATACCATGAAGCAGCACCTGCTGTTTGGTACTTCCCACATGATCCCTTTCATCGTGGCGGGCGGTGTGCTGCTGTCACTGTCGGTGATGATGAGCGGCAAGGGCGCCGTGCCGGAAGCGGGCTTCCTCAAAGACATGGCAACCATGGGGATCGCCGGTCTGACCCTGTTTACCGCCGTGCTGGGTGGCTATATCGCCTACTCGCTGGCTGACAAGCCGGGCCTGGCCCCGGGCATGATCGGCTCCTGGATTGCCGTTCAGCACTATCAAACCGGTTTCCTCGGCGCCATTCTGGTGGGCTTTATCGCCGGTTTCGTGGTCAATCAGCTCAAACGGATCAAGCTGCCTGACTCCATGACCTCCCTCGGTTCCATCTTCATCTATCCGTTGATCGGTACCTTTCTGGTGTGCGGCATCGTGATGTGGGGGATCGGTGCCCCGATCGCCGCCATGATGGAAGGGATGAACCACTGGCTCTCCAGCATGGCGGGCTCAGGTAAAGTGATGCTGGGTGCCATTCTGGGTGGTATGACCGCCTTCGATATGGGCGGCCCGGTCAACAAGGTTGCTACCCTGTTTGCCCAGACTCAGGTCAACACCCAGCCCTGGCTGATGGGCGGCGTCGGCATCGCCATCTGTGTGCCGCCGCTCGGTATGGCACTGGCTACCCTGATGTCTCCGAAGCGTTACAAGAAAGAGGAGCGTGAATCCGGCAAAGCGGCCGCCATCATGGGCATGATCGGTATCAGCGAAGGTGCAATCCCGTTTGCCGCCGCGGACCCCATGCGTGTCATCCCAGCCATCGTCGCAGGCGGTATCGTCGGCAACATCACCGGCTTCATGATGCACAGCATCAACCACGCCCCCTGGGGTGGCTGGATTGTCCTGCCGGTTGTTGAAGGCAAGATGGGCTACATCCTGGGTACCATCCTCGGCGCCCTGACCACCGCCATCATCGTCAACCTGCTGAAGAAGCCGGTGAGCGAAGAAGATGATGTAACCACCACCCAAACCAGCTTCGAAGTCATTGAAGCGGAAGGGGAAGCAGACGTACTGGCCATCACTGCCTGCCCGTCTGGCGTGGCCCACACCTTCCTGGCCGCCAAGAGCCTGCAGAAAGCCGCCGCCAAGCAGGGGATCAAGATCAAGGTCGAGACCCAGGGCGCCAACGGCATCATCAACCGCATCACCGCCAAGGATGTCGCCAACGCCCGCTACGTCATCTTCGCCCACGATGTGGCCATCAAATACCGTGAACGCTTCACCGATATCGAAGTCATCGATGTGAAGACCAAGGAGGCGATTCACAATCCGGAAGGTCTGCTGGCCCGCACGCTGGGCAACAAGGAAAACGCCGCCTGATAGCCGTCAGACTCCACCTATCACAAGGGGCCCTTCACGGGCCCCTTTTCGTTGCCTGCCGAGCAATCGCACATCATCCCACCGACCAAGCCACTGATTTAAAACATATTAACCAGTCACATCACGGATCTTGGCGAGCCGTCACAGAACGGTGACGTGTAAAAAAACAGCAATTGAAGCGCTGGTCAGATCTCATGTCAAATGGCTCCGCCTACTAAACTGGAGCATCACAAAAATGATAAAAATCAATAAATTGGTTCTGGCTGTTACCCTCACCCTCACTGCCACCCCCTTGCTGGCCGCCCACTGGGAATGCGGCCAGCACGTGCGCTTTGGCCTCCCCTCCGAATCGGATCAGAAGCTCTGCCGTGAAGGGTATGCCGTCGGCTACAACTACGACTACAAGGTGGCGGACTGGGTCTCCTACCGAATGACCGCCCAGAGCGCACAGGGCACAGTGCCCCGCAAGGATGCCTTCGCCGAGGACAGGGAGATCCCGGTCGCCTACCGCGCCACCCTCTCCGACTACAAGGGCTCGGGCTACGGCCGTGGCCATCAGGCCCCGGCGGGGGACATGAAATCGAACAAGAACACCATGAAAGAGAGCTTCCTGCTGAGCAACATGACACCGCAGATCGGGGTGCTCAACCAGAAAGCGTGGCGCGTGCTGGAGGACAAGGTGAACAAGTGGGCGGTCTCCCGCAAGGATGTGCAGGTGATCACCGGCCCCATCTTTACCGGCTCTGAAGAGTCCATCGGTCAGGGTGTGGCGATCCCGAGCGCCTACTACAAGATCGTGATGGACCCGGCCAGACTGCAGGCCATCGCCTTTATCATGCCGCAGGAAGAGGTGCCCATCAGCCAGATCGCCGACTACCGGGTCTCGGTACGTGAGGTGGAGGAGCAAACCCGGCTCAACTTCTTCAGCGATATGCCCGAAGAGCAGCAAGAGACGCTGGAAGCCCGCATATCCCCGATGTGGAACTGACCGCGAACACTCGCCAACAGATGGATTGACACCCCATCTCTCTTGAATCGCGATAGAGGAAGGGGCCCGCACCCCTCCCAGCAGGGGGAGTCACGCTCCCCCTGTCCTTTTCAGATGGCAGCTGACCCGTTACGGCCACTTTTGCGGCCACTGGTGTGGCATCACCCGACGACCCGCCCCGACTCACAGTTTGCCGCACCGTTAACTGGTATATTGCCCTCTCTTTGGCACTAACAGACTGAATTGACGCACATTTGCCTTATCCCATCGGCCCGCAAACCGGAGCCCACGACGCGATTCAGCCCGACAGAGGACCTTTTGATGAAACAGACCCTTCTTGCCCTCACCCTCGGCGGCCTGCTGGCGCTCTCGCCCCTCGCCCTGCAAGCGGCCGAGAGCTCGATGCAAATGGAGCACGACCTCAATACTCTGGTCAGCAAACGCCAGGCGGTGGACATGTTGCTCGGCGAAGCGCTGCAGATCTACAAGTCGCCAGCCAAGATCTCCCACGCCGGTTTTACCGCCAAGATGCCGAGCAATATGGAGCTGGTGACCGAGCGGCTGTTGGCCGCCTACCAGCTGGAACCCTACCGCACCGACCTGCTCATCTCGGCGGTCAACGCCCAGATCTACAACGGCAACCTGAGCCGCGCCATCACCTTGCTGGAGCAGGCGCAGGCCGTCGCTCCCGATGATCTCGACATCAACAGTTATCTCGCCATCTGGCAGCTGGTGAAGGGCAACAAGGATGCCTCCCGCAGCTATCTGGCGAAAGTGGCGGATCGCAACAGTGGCCGCGCCGCCGATCTGGAGGAGATCATCGCCCGGGTGCAGCGGATCACCGCCGCCCCGCTGCAGACCGAACTGACCGAGGATCAGGTCAAGGCCAGCAGGGAGGGCAAACGCGCCATCGTCACCCTGGGCTACGCCCTCAATCCCGACGGCAGCATGGACAAGATCCTGCTGGGCCGTCTGCAAACCACCCTTGAGCTGGCCAAAGCCGACCCGGAAGCGCTGATCATCCTGACCGGCGGCGTGCCCCAGAACCGCCAGACCGAGGGCAAGCTGATGGCTGACTGGCTGGCCAACCACGGCATCGACCGCAGCCGCCTGATTGAAGAGAACTACGCCACCAGCACGGTGGATAACGCCCTCTACAGCGCCTATGCCCTCGCCCGCCACCAGATTGACTATGCGGTGCTGGTAAGCTCCGCCAGCCATGTACGCCGCGGCCAGACGGTGCTGGAAATCGCCTGCGACCAGATTGGCCCGGCCAACATCAAGGTGGCGAGCGTCAGCTACCCCGACAAGCCCCTCGAGGAGCTGGCCACCCCGAGCGAGAGTGAGCTGCTCGGCATCTACCGCGACGCCCTGCGCACCTACGGCATGTGGAGCTACCGCTCCGCCCCGCTGATCGAGCGTTGATCGGCCATCAACACGAAAAAGAGAGGGAGGCGCGATGCCTCCCTCTCTTTTATTGACCGATGGTTGGCCAAGCCGCGCCCGTTAGCTGACGATAAAGCCCTGCGAGGGGGCCGCTTTGGGATCATCACCGAAGCGGTTTGGCCCCTGCTGGCCGTTGCAAACCATAAAGTAGATAAGCACCAGGGTGCCGATAATTGGGATAAGCCCGAGCAGCAGCCACCAAGCGCTGCGGTCGGTATCGTGCAGACGACGGGCCGCCACCGCCAGCGATGGCAGCAGCACCGCCAGCGAATAGATGGAGCTGATCAGCTCCTTGTCGCCGCCAATCAGCTTGTCCACCATGCCGAGCAACAGCATGACGATGACGTTGCACAGCACGAACATCCAGTATTCGGTGCGACGGGCCCGCCCGCTGAATACCGCATATTGCTTGAGGACCGAGATATACCAGTTCATTGCGCCTCCAGACTGTTTTCAAAAACAAGTAGTTGCAGATCCGAACCGAGCTTAGCGCGATCAGTGTCCGGCGTCGATCACCAGCAGCTCCAGATCCTGGCGACTGACCCGCTTGCTGTCCACCTTCACATAGAGCGAACGTTCCTTCCGTGCCAGCAGTACATCGTTCACCCCGTCGCAGGCTCGGAGTTTCTGCTCCAGTGCAGGGCTCGCCTCCACCCCTTCCGGTAACAGGATGCGCAGACTGCTCACATAGGGGGGCTCCTGCATGGTGAGGCTGACCCCGAGCCAGACAAGGGCCAGCGCAGAGCAGCCGCCAAACACCAGGGCGCCACCACCCAGACTGTAGAGCAGGCCCCCCAGGCTGCCACCGATAGCCACTCCGATAAACTGGCTGGTGGAGTAGATCCCCATGGCCGTACCCTTGTAACCCGGTGGCGACTCCTTGCTGATCAGGGATGGCAGCAACGCCTCCATCACGTTGAAGCCGATGAAGAAGAGCTGCAGGCCGGCGAGCAGGCCCCACAGCTGCAGGCCAGCCTGCCACAGCACCACTTCGGCGCTGAGCATCACCAGCACGCAGATCTGGAACACCAACTTCATCTTTCTGCGCGTCTCGGCATAGATGATGAAGGGTACAACGCTGACGAAGGCAATCAGCATGGTGACCAGATAAGCCTGCCACTGGCTGTCCCGAGGCAGACCCGCTTGCTCCAGCAGCGGCGGCAACGCCACGAAGCTCGACATCAACAGGGTATGCACGCACAAAATGCCGAGATTGAGTTTGAGCAGGCGCGGATTGGTCAGCACAGTGCGCATCCCGCCCCTGACCATGCCGGACTCGCGATTGAGCAGATGAGTTGTCGGTGTCGGCACCAGCCAGAGGGTGACGGCAATGCCCCCCAGCGCCAGCAGGGCGATGAGCCAGAACAGGCCGGAGAGTCCCAGCGCATGAGTGATGAGGGGGCCGGTCACCATGGCGATGGCGAAGGTGATGCCAAAGCTCACCCCGATGAAGGCCATCGCCTTGGTGCGGTTCTGCTCGCGGGTGAGATCCGACAAGAGCGCCATCACGGCGGCCGAGATGGCGCCGCTGCCCTGCAGGGCGCGGCCGGCGATGACGCCCCAGATGGAGTGGGTCAGCGCCGCGATCACGCTGCCGAGGGCAAACATCAGCAGGCCGCCGACGATGAGGGGCTTGCGGCCCACCTTGTCGGAGAGCAGACCGAACGGGATCTGGAACAGCGCCTGGGTCATGCCGTAGATGCCGATGGCCAGGCCGATGAGCGCCTCGGAGGCCCCCGCCAGCGACATGCCGTAGGTGGTCAGCACCGGCAGCACCATAAACATGCCGAGCATGCGCAACGAGAAGACGGAGCCGAGCGCCCAGGTGGCACGGCGCTCGCCCCTCGTCATGGTGAAATCATTCATGATGGCCTCGATAGGTCAGGGAAAAGGAAGACTCAAGGGGTGGCCGACACGCGCCATGCCACACCCGACAGAGGGGAAAAGTACCCGATGGGCGGCCCCATAATAACAGAGCCGGGGAGGTTCCCGGCTCTGGATCTCATGCAATCGGAAGCAACGCACACTATCGGAGCAACATGCTCACCAGCGCCACAGGCTCGGCCTCTGGCTGGAAGTCTACCGACATCATGACACTCAGACAGGTAATGGTGACGATGGAAAACATAAACAGCTTGCGCGCCCAGAGAACATCATCAACCAGCTGTTTGTAACCCGACAGCGCCATCCCCAGCCACCAGACACTCACCGCAGTGGCCACCACCAGATACTTGTAGCCGGCGTAACCGCCGAGGAACAGCATCAGGGTCGGCACCATAAAGGCCAGGATGTAGAGGGTAATGTGGTGCTTGGCCACCGAAATTCCCTTCACCACCGGCAACACCGGAATGTTGGCCGCCTGATAATCCTTGAAGCGGAAAATGGCGATCGCATAGGAGTGCGGCATCTGCCACAGGCTGAAGATCGCCAGCAGGATCAAGGCCCCCGAGTCGAACTGGCCGCTCACCGCACAGTAGCCGATGACCGGCGGCGCGGCGCCGGAGAGGCTGCCCACCAGGGTGCCGTAGACCGAGTGACGCTTCATGTAGAGGCTGTAGACCCCCACATAGACAATGAAGCCCAGCACCGCCAGCAGAGCAGCCAACGGATTGGCCGCCCAATAGAGCAGTGCAATGCCCGCCATGCCAAGCGCGGTGGCGTACCAGAGCGATACGCCGGGGGCGATCAGCCCCTTCACCAGAGCACGGTTCTTAGTGCGCTCCATGATGCAGTCGATATCCCGGTCGATGTAGTTGTTGAACACGCAACCGGAGGCCACCACCAGCGAAACACCCACCATGGTCAGCATGAACAGGGGCAGGTCCAGGCTTCCTTTTGAAGCCAGCAGAAATCCCCCGATCACCGAGATGAGGTTGCCGAAGATGATGCCCGGCTTGGTCACTTGCAGGTATTGCTTCATCATTGCCAGCCTGCTCAGTGGACCATCATGTTGATGTTGAGGTTGTACATGATCCACAGGGAACCCACGACCACGATGGCAATGATGAGCACGGTAAAGACCAGTGCCACCAGGTTCCAGCGCTCCTCGGACGAGGTGTTCATGTGCAGGAAGTAGACCAGATGGACAAAGATCTGCACCACCGCCATGCCAACCACGGTGGCCAGCACGGTGGTGTGGGAGGCGGAGCCGTCTATCACCATCCAGAACGGTACGGCAGTCAGGATCAGTGACAGCACGAAGCCGATCAGGTAGCTCTTGGCGCTGCCGTGGCTGGCGCCGTGATTATCAACGGAATGACTCATTTACATTGCCCCCATCAGATAGACCACGGTAAAGACGCAGATCCACACCACGTCGAGGAAGTGCCAGAACAGGCTCAGGCACATCAGGCGGGAGCGGTTGCGATCGGTCAGCCCCTTCTTGGCCACCAGCACCATCATCACGATGATCCAGATAAGGCCGCTGGTGACGTGGATACCGTGGGTACCGACCAGGGTGAAGAAGGCGGAGAGGAAGGCGCTGCGATCCGGGCCGTAACCTTCTGCGATCAGGTGATGGAACTCGTAGATCTCCATCGCGATAAAACCGGCACCCAGCACAAAGGTCACCAGCAACCAGCCATTGACGGTAGACATCCGGTTCTTGTTCATCGCCAACATGGCAAAACCGAAGGTGATGGAGCTCAACAGCAGCAGCATGGTTTCGGCAAATACGAACGGCAGTTCGAAGATATCCTTGCCGCTCGGACCGCCGGCAGTGCCGTTGACCAGGACCGCATAGGTTGCAAACAGACATGCAAACAGGATGCAGTCACTCATCAGGTAGATCCAGAAACCAAACACCTTGTTGGCACCGGCATCATGGTGCCCATGATCATGGGCACTCTCGTGAGTGTGATTTAGAACGTCGGTCGCCATAGCGTCACGCCCCCTTGTTAATGTTGGCAAAATGCTGACCTTCGGGTGCCCATACCCTCCGGGCACCGTAAACGTGGATGTGATATGAAACGCCAGTGGTCATAGCACTAAGCCCCCTTGTTGATGTTGGCAAAATGCTGATCTTCGATGCGCGTGATCTCGTCAACCTGGACGTAGTAGTCCACGTCATCGTTGAAGCTGTGGATGATCCAACTGCCAATCATGGCGGCAAAGGCAAGGATGGCCATCCACCAGATATGCCAGATCATGGCAAAGCCAAAGATGGCGCTGAAGCCCGCGATGATCACCCCTGCCCCGGTGTTCTTGGGCATGTGGATCGGCGCATACTGCTTGGGCTGCTGATAGGCTGAACCGTTTTGCTTGGCATCCCAGAAGGCATCCAGACCGGTGATCTTCGGCTCGATGGCGAAGTTGTAGAAGGGCGGCGGTGAAGAAGTCGCCCACTCCAGCGTCCGGCCACCCCAGGGGTCACCACTCACATCACGGTTCTGCTCGCGGTCACGGATGCTGACCACCAGCTGGATCACCTGGCACAAGACACCAAGGGCAATCAGGCCGGCACCACATGCTGCTACCACCAGCCAGGGGTGGAAGGCCGGATCCAGCTGTTGGCTGATGCGGCGGGTCATCCCCATGAAGCCCAGTACGTAAAGCGGCATGAAGGCAACAAAGAAGCCGATAATCCAGCACCAGAAAGCACGCTTGCCCCAGGTTTCGTTCAGGGTGAAGCCGAACGCCTTGGGGAACCAGTAGGTGATACCGGCAAAGCAGCCAAATACCACGGCACCAATGATGACGTTATGGAAGTGAGCGATGAGGAACAGGCTGTTGTGCAACACGAAGTTGGCCGCCGGCACCGAGAGCAGTACCCCTGTCATGCCACCTATGGTGAAGGTGATGATGAAACCGACAGTCCACAGCATGGGTGAGGTGAACTCGATGCGACCACGGTACATGGTGAACAACCAGTTGAAGATCTTCACCCCGGTCGGGATGGAGATGAT
>NZ_JAAKNE010000045.1:0-29296 GCF_049170755.1 Aeromonas sp. 604176 | reverse complement strand
CCTGGGGGCCAGCGGCCTGGCGGATGGCAAGTTCACCGTGAAGGCGGACGTGACCGACCAGGCGGGCAACCCGGCGACCGACAGCGAAAATGCGATCCTGGACAGCGTAGCTTCCTCAGCACCGACCGTGATCATCGTTGATGACACCAATAATGACCAAATGCTGACCAAGGGCGAGATTGGCAATGATCAGATCCAGGTTCGGGCAGAGGTCAATCATGCTGACTTGGTTGCGGGCGGCAAGGTGACGCTTACCATCAACAATGGTGGGGTGAACAGCACTGTCCAATTGACGCTCAAGGCCGATGGCACCCTGCTGGCAAGCAATGGCAAGAGCTACGGCTATCAGAACGGCACCATCAGCTGGACGGAAACGACCCCGGCCAACGGCAAGTCGCTGACGGTGACGGCGACCCAGACCGACAAGGCGGGCAACGTCTCACTGCCGGGCAGCGACAACGCGCAGATCCTGAATGAAGCGCCGGAGACGGCGAACAAGCAGGCAAACGGCCAGGAAGATGCAGCCAGCATCGCCATTCCGACCCTCAGTGGCAGCGACATTGATGGCAACGTGGTGAGTTTCACTATCAAGAGCCTGCCTGCCAACGGCATCCTCTATCTGAACGGTGTGGCGGTGACCGTGGATCAGAGCATTGCGGTGGCGGACGCCGGCAACCTCACCTTCACTCCGAATGCGAACTGGAACGGCAACACCAGCTTCAACTATGCGGCGGTAGACAACGACGGCGCCGTGGATGCGAGTCCCGCAACCGTGACCATCAAGGTGGATGCGGTCAACGACCTGCCGACGCTGACCATCTCCAACGGGGTTATCGTCTCTGAAGAGGGGTTGGCAAACGGCATTGCCGACACGGTCGGCAATCCGGATACCACCAATGCCATCAAGGCGTCCGGTACCCTCTCGGTGGGCGACATCGACAGCAGCACACTCAACATTTCCCTGAATGGACCGGCCGGGCTGACGTCCGGTGGGGCAAAGGTCCAGTGGAGCTGGGATGCGGGCAGCAAGACGCTGGTTGGCTACACAGGGGTGATTGGCGGCGCCGATTACAAGGCTGTGGTCGAGGTCAAGCTGACGGCACCCAATGCCAGTGGAAAGGGTGAGTGGACCTATGACGTGACCCTCAAAGGTCCCCTCGACCACGGGGATACGACCTCGGAAGACAAGTTGTCGTTCCAGCTGGATGTGGAGGTCTCCGATGGCAGCGGCGTCACCAAGGACAAGCTGGATGTCAGCGTTGAGGACGACTCCCCCATTGCTGACAACAGCGATGCCGTTTCCGTGGTGAAGACCGATATTCCGAACGTGCTGACCGGGCTCTTTGACCTGACCAAGTACAGTGGCAACCAGAGCACTCTGAACATGGCGGGCTTTACTATCAGCGCCCTGGGCTTCAAGTCGGCAACAGACTCCTCACTGGTAACGGCGGTGGTCAACGGTTCCAGCTCGGGGCTGGGGGTGGCCAGCGGAGCTGCGCCTTACCACAACCTCGCCAACGAGATTGACTTCCGTCACTTTGCCGACGGATCGTCCGCCTCCGAGCAGCTGATCGTCAGGCTGGATGCGGGCAAGGTTGCCTACGGCGCCAACATCAAGTTCAGCAAGATGTTTGGCGGCGAGCTGGAGAGCGGGGTCGTGGAGTTCTATCGCGGTGGTGTACTGATCAGTACCCTGGTATTCAACTCCAACGCATCGGGTGGGGAGTTCAACCAGAACTTCCAGGTGCAGCAGGGTGGCTTTGATACCATGGTGATCAAGGCGACCAACAACGGCAGCACCAATACCTCCGACAACAGCGACTTCACCGTACAGAGCATCGAGTTCCTCGGTTCCAACACGGCGCAGGCAATCGCCTATGGTTCTGGCACCGTGACCCCGCAGTGGGGGGCGGATGGCAAGGGCTCCATCGGGCTGGTAATGGACCCGGCAACCTTCGAAAATGGTCTGCGAACGGCTTCCGGTTCTGCCATCGCCATCACCGCCAGCGGCGCTAATACCCTGGTCGGGAAGGATGCGGACGGCAACCTCATCTTCAAGCTGGAGTTTACGCCGGCCACAGGCAAGTGGGAGTTCTTCCAGTATCAGCGCATGTCCAAACCTCTGGGTGATGGCGACATCGACTTCCAGGTCCGGGTGGTGGATGGTGACGGCGACGCCAGCATTGGCTCCTTTGCAACCAAGCCTCTCTTCACGCCGCTGGTTCAGGGAGTCTCCAGCGAGAGCGTAACCGAAGGGGGCAATCTGCTGCACAAAGTCACCCTGTCAGATGCGACCCAGGAAGCGACTGAATACGATTTCGCCATTCGTGGTTCGGGCAACAACCCCGCCTCCAACCAGGATTGGGGCAATGCCCAGTTCAGCAATGGTGTGACCTATAACAGCACTACCGGCAAGATCACGGTACCAGCCGGCGTGTCGGACTTTACTGTGACCATCCCGACGGTGAACGATCGCTTGGTCGAAACGAACGAGACCCTCTCGGTGACCATCGGTGGGCAGAGCGGGACCGGCACCATACTGGACAACGATCGGGCGCCGGTGACCACGGGTGGCTACAGTGCCGGCAAGGAGGACGCGCCACTGGTGCTGAAGTGGGCCCAGTTTGGTGCCAGCGATGATCAGGCCGCTTCTGACCTGAGCGTGCAGATCAACACCCTGCCGCTGAGCGGCAAGCTGGAATACCTGAACGCTGCTGGCCAGTGGATTGCAGTGAAGGTGGGGGATCTTGTCTCCTACGCCGATATCGACAGCGGCCATCTGCGCTTTGTGCCTAGTCTCAATGAATCCAGCAGCAATGCCCTCAATGGTGGCGGTACGACGACGGGCAACCAGCAAGGGGACTACGCCACTCTGGGTTACCAGATCAGCGATGGTGCCAACCTGAGTAACTCAGGCAAGCTGGTGATCGATATCACGGCGGTCGCGGACAAGCCGGTGGTCGACATCAGCCTGACCGGCAACGGCGTCCCGCTTTATACCCAGTACCCGTCGTCCGGCATCTCCACCGGGGCGTTCCAGAGCAGCAACTTCAACAAGGGCAACTTTGGCATCACCAATAGTCTGACCGACAGCACCACCAGTCAGGATCAAGTGGTGGGCGGCAACGGCAATGACTATATCGTCAGCGTGAAGGGCGGCGGCGATTACTTCGTCGGCGGTGCTGGCAATGACGTGCTGGTCGGTGGCAACTCCACCTCAGGTGACACCCTCGACGGCGGTACCGGCAACGATATCCTGGTGGCCGGATTGGGTGGCGACACCCTGTTTGGCGGCGCCGGTACCGACCTGGCCGTACTGATGGGCTCGCGTGCCAACTATGTCATCGAGCGCAGAAGTGACGGCGGTTTCAACTTCCTGGTGAAGGAGAACGGCGTCACCATCAGCAAGTCGCTCTACGACATCGAGTTGGTGCAGTTTGATGACGGCATTTACCAGTTCAACCAGACCGACGGCACCCTGACGGCGGTACAGCCGAGTGTGGTGGATTACCCGCTCGAGATCACTGCTTCCCTGACCGACCGTGATGGTAGCGAGCAGTTCGACAGCCTGGTGCTGACCGGCATGCCGACGGGGTCGACCCTCTATCAGGGCTCCACCGTGCTAGGTACCGTGGGGGCCGATGGCACGCTGACGCTGACCGGTCTGTGGAACCAGAGCGCGTTGGACGTCAAACTGACCGGTCTGACCCTGCGGGTGCCGGGCAGCAGTGCCGGCCAGTTCGACCTCAAGGTAGAAGCCATTGCCAAGGAAGTGGCGACCGATCAGACCAGCAGTGCATCGGATCAGGATTCGATCCGCATGAGCTACTTCCTTTCCACCGAAGGGGAGCCGGGCGATCAGAACCGCAGCTATGGCAACGAGCACAATATCGTGGTCGGGGATCTGGATGGCAGCGTGGTACTGCCGGGCCAGAACTACAACATCGCCTTTATGGTCGACAGCTCGGGCAGTATCGGCACCAGCGCCATGAACACCATCAAGAGCCAGTTGGCACAGATCTTCGCCAGCCTCAAAGCGAGCGCAGGTAGCGAAGGGGCTGGTACAGTCAACATCATGCTGGTTGACTTTGATGCTCTGTCGAATGCCAGTATTAGTGTGAACCTGAAAGACAGCAATGCCTTGAATCAGCTGCAGGCTGTAATCGATTCCATGAGTAGCGGAGGGGGGACCAACTATGAAGATGTGTTCAAGACGGTTGCTAACTGGTTCAGTAGTTCTACGGCTCAAAGTAACAGTAATGCCAAGAATCTGTCCTATTTCATTACCGATGGTCAGCCAACTTATTACCTCGGTAACGAAGGCTCCAACCCGAGGGTATTGAATTTCTCAGGTAGCAGCTATGACGTCTATCTCAACAGTCTGCTTGGTGGCACCTATATTCCGGGTCGGGTATATAGCTCCAATGGCTACACCATCATCGACAGCGCTGGCCGAGTGTATGCCGATGGTAGATACAGCAACCCGATCGGTTTTATGCGTCCGGATGGTAGGGGGGGATATACCTACTCAACACTGGATGGTGATGGCGGCACTACCTCCAGCTCAACTATCAATAACTCGGTAGCAGGTTTTGGGCTGCTTACTGGGATGGGGGTTACGGTAGAAGCGATCGGACTGGGGGCCAACATCTCCTACAACGATCTCAAGTCCTATGACTCTGACGGCGTCATCATGACCGGCGTCAACGCCAGCGATTTGGCCAACGCCATCTTGGGCACCTCGGTGAATAACCTGCCGGGCAGTGACCGGATCGACGGCGGTGCTGGCGACGACATCCTGTTCGGGGATGCCATCCACTTCGCCAGTATCAACGGTGAAGGCTACGCGGCCATCAAGCAGTATGTGGCCGGCAAGCTGGGCGCAGGCTCGGTGACCGATGCCCAGGTCCATGACTACATCACGGACCATGCCAGCGAGTTCGATCAGTCCTCCAGCAATGACAAGGCGGACGTGCTGATTGGCGGGGATGGCAACGACATCCTGTTCGGTCAGGGTGGCGATGACTTCCTGTTCGGTGGTGCCGGCAACGACATCCTGTTCGGTGGTGCCGGCAACGACACCCTGTATGGCGAGAGCGGCAACGATACCCTGTACGGTGGCAGCGGCAACGATACCCTGTTTGGTGGTATTGGCGACGATAACCTGATCGGTGGTCTGGGCAATGACATCCTGGTTGGCGGGCTTGGCAATGACATTCTCAAGGGGGATAGCGGTGCCGATACCTCCACCTGGCTGCAGGGCGATACCGCCGCAGGCAGCGTTGCCAAGGATTACGTGGTCGACTTCTCCAAGGCGGAAGGTGACAAGCTGGATCTGAGCGACCTGTTGGATCACGACGGTTCTCGTAACCAGAACGATCTGAAGAGCCTGCTGTCGGTGTTCCAGGACAATGAAGGGGTACATCTACAGGTCAAGGAGAGCAGTACTGCGTCGGTGACTCAGGAAATAGTGCTGATGAACCATACTTTCGATAGTCTGACGGGGGGGGCAGGTACTACTGCCAACCAAGTGATCGATTACATGTTGACCAACAACATGCTCGATATCGACAAGTAAGCCCAACTCGGGACAGTAAAAAAGCGGCAGAGCAATCTGCCGCTTTTTTTATCTTGGCAGGGAGGCGAAATTAGTTGCCGAGTGTGGCAAACAGGCTCTGCTCAAGGGTGCCGCGGGAGACGCAGACCGGCTTGATGGACGGGGCTGATACGCGCTCGCCTGAGGATTCCACAAAGAACAGCTCGGTGTTGCCTTTGACGTTGACGGTGGCCACGCTGCTGTTGCCGCTCTGGGTGATGATCAGGTTGATCTGCAGGTCAGGGTTGCCCAGTGCTACTTTGGAACCCATGGTGCCGCAGTCCAGCCACTCAAGTCCGTCGGCCGACTGGTTGACATTGGCGGTCATCAGGCCGGCACCGCGCTGACTGTTTTCGATGGTGAGGCCGTGGTCGGTGAACCACTTTTCGGCGCGAGCCCACACCAGATCCACCGGGATCGCCATCTCCTGGGTATTGTTGGTCGCCTTGGCGACCGGCGGGTTGTAGCGATACTCCTCACCACCGTTATTGTCGCCAGCACAACCTGCCAGCAGCAGCGCCAATGCGCACCCCATCATCTTTTTCATCTTGCTTCTCTCGTCCATTTATCAGGCCATTGGCCAACCGGTGCCTATTATCACCTGAGCGACAACCTCTGTCAGCATGCGTGCTGCATCGGTGTAAATGGAGGGGTTACCGGGGGTGCTTTACAAAATTGGTTTGCTATCATAGATTTGCTCGAAATTCCTCCATAAGCGCCCCTGTGACCAACATGCTTACCCTGGATCTGCTTCAGCAGATCATCGACCAGTTGCCAATGAGTATCTTCTGTCGTGATAGGCATGGTCGCTACCTGTTTGCCAATCGTGAATTTGCCATTGAGGCCAAGTTGGGTTCACCCGCCGAGGTGGTCGGCAAGAGTGATGCAGAGATGCCATGGGGCGATGTATTTCGTACCGAGGACGCGCAGTTGCTGACGGGGGGCGTTCCCTTGCTTCATCAACAGTTGCACTGTAATCGGGGCGGTGAGACCTGCTGGATGGAGGTGCACAAGATCCCGCTTTACACGGCTCAGGGTGAGCCATATGCCGTATTCGGAATGGTCAACGAGATTGCCCAGCGCAAGCACCTGGAACAGACGGTCAAAAAACAGCAGGTGCTGCAGCGTTTTCTGCTCGATGCCATCCCTGACCTGATCCGTTTCGATGATCACAACGGGGTGTTGCTGGAGTGCAACCAGGCGTTTCTCGACTTTATTGGTCAGGGGGCGGATGAGGTGTTGGGTCAGCAGCTGCCGTTCCGGCTGGCGGCACCCCAAGGGATGGGCCACGGCGAATGTTGTCTGCTGGATGCCAGAGGGCAGGGACGGCATATGGAGATCACCCGGGTCGATGTCCCCGATGGGGATGGTCACTCCCTCGGGATCCTGACGCTGGGGCGCGATATCACTGGCTTGCGCACCACTCAGGCACAGTTGCAGCAGGAGCAGCACTACGACAGCCTCACCGGGCTGCTCAAACTCTCCCGTTTCTTGCAGACCAGCCGCCATTTGGGGGGCCGCAGCGCCACACTGGTGCTGGTCGATCTGCACCACTTTCGTGAGGTTAACGATCGCTTCGGGATCCGGATTGCTGATCGCCTGCTGAGCCAGGTGGCCAAGCGACTACAGCAATTGGTTCCGCCGCGAACCTTGCTCTGCCGGGTGGCTGCCGATGACTTCTGTCTGTTACTCCCCGATTTCAACGAGCCGTTGCAGGAATGGAACCAGCATCTGCAGCAGCAGATGATGGAGTACTATCAGGTGGAAGAGCATCGTATCCAGATCCCGGTGTTTCTGGGGCTGGCTCAGGGGCGGGCAAGCGATGCCGAGCGGTTGCTCAGCCATGCTGAAGCGGCGCTGGCGCAGGGCAAGCGGCAGCAGCAGTACTGCACTCTGTTTGATCCGGCGCTGCACGCCCGGCTCAAGCGGCGTCAACTGATCGCCGCCCAGTTACCGCTCGCCATCAAGTCATCCCAGCTGGTTGCCGTCTACCAACCCATTATCAGCAGCACAACCCATCAGCTTTGTGGTGCAGAATTGCTTTGCCGCTGGCCGCATCCTGAACTTGGCATGATCTCGCCGGAAGAATTTATTCCACTGGCCGAAGAGATGGGGATCATCGGCCAACTTGGTCAGCTGATGCTGGAGTTGGGGTGTGCTCAGTTGGCCCAGTGGCAAACCGATCAGCCGGATATGGTACTCTCCATCAACCTTTCGCCGTTGCAGTTTCGTGATCCGGCGCTCTGCAAGCTAGTGCAGGGCTGCATTGCACGTCATGGTCTGAATGCAGGCCGGCTGGAGCTGGAGATCACTGAAGGAGTCTTGATGGAGAATGCCGATGAGATCGAGACCAACCTGGATAACCTGATCGCCGCCGGTTTTCAACTGGCCATCGATGATTTCGGTACTGGGTATTGCTCGCTGGCCTATCTGCCAAGGCTCAAGGTCGCCACGCTCAAGCTGGATCGCAGCTTCACCCAGGGGTTGGTCAGCAACAGTGCCACCACCGCCATCGTGAGATCGGTCATCGGACTTGGCCATGAGCTGGGGATCTGCATTACTGCAGAAGGGGTGGAAACCGTCGAGCAGCAGTTGTGGCTGACCGAGGCGGGGTGTGATCGGCTACAGGGCTATCTGTTCAGTCGCCCCCTGCCGCCGGCGGAGTTCGCTGCCAGCTATCTGGCGTGAGAGATCGTCAGAAACAACAAGGCCACCGCAAGGTGGCCTTGTTGTTTTACGATGGGGCAGGATCAATCCTGGAAGTAGGTGCCCCAACCATCGTAATCCACCCCGTATTTTTCCAGGATGGGCAGCATCTTGGCGATATCGGCGACGATCGCTTCGACATTCAGTTTGCACTCGATGGTGGCATCGAAGCAGAAGATGGTGGCGCCGTCATCCAGTTCCATCTCTTCGGCATCGGTCACTTCAAAACCGGCCTTGAACAGGTCAACCGCTGCTTTTTCCAGACGGTCGAAATCCTGGCAGGCGAAGTGGTGCTCGATATCGTAATCCGCATCGGGATTGCTGCCATCGGCCAGCAGTTCGTTGACGATCTCGGTGGTCTCATCACGCCACTCTTGCATATTCAGACTCATGTTGCCTCCAGGCGGTATCATTGCGGCAAAGCATACTCGCAGAGTGGATTCGGCTCAATGCGGCGGACCCACTGAACCTCGAATTTCCATCATATTGGCGCCGCCTGCAGGGTGTTCAGAGGCCAGCAAGTACGGCAAACAGGACTGAAATGGATAATAAATGGCCGCTTCGTTCGGTTGTTGAGCGAACGCGCTTTTTATCGTGCCATCATGGTTGACACTCTGCGCTGGAAAGGGTTTAATGCGCGCCGTTGCCCAGATAGCTCAGTCGGTAGAGCAGGGGATTGAAAATCCCCGTGTCGGCGGTTCGATTCCGTCTCTGGGCACCACAATTCCTCCTTAGTTCAGTCGGTAGAACGGCGGACTGTTAATCCGTATGTCACTGGTTCAAGTCCAGTAGGAGGAGCCAAATTCGAAAAGCCCGCTCAATCGAGCGGGCTTTTTCATTTCTAGTTGCTGTTGCATGCTGCCAAAAAGAGCGTTGCGCCACAGGTGGCACTGAACAGCAGCATTCCGGTCTGCAGCATGCTGCCAGGGCATGGCTTCTTCTCTCTTTTTCTGGCCCTGATCCACTTCGGTTTCATCACATTCCCTTATCTATTTTGTCGGCCTGAATGGCTGCACTCCTGTGCAGGCGAGCCATCTTTGTTGAATGGCGCCATGGCGTCAATCTCCCTCGCAAAACAATTAATTCAGCACCGTTGAAGAGCGGCTTGTCGGGTGATGTTTCGACCTTTAAGCCATTGTTAACATTTTGGAAAACCTGAGTGACCCCAAGGCAGGGCGGGGATATGATGGGATCAATGATGTTCCCATCCTGACGGAGAGATCCCAGATGAGCAGCCCCTTGAGCTATGTACTGGACGGCATTCATTGTGAGCCGCACTTTTTTACCGTTCCCCTCGATCATGATGAGCCGGATGGTGACAGCATTACCCTGTTTGCCCGTACCCTCTGCCGTAAAGACAAGCTCGATGAGAAGTTGCCCTGGCTGCTCTTTTTGCAGGGCGGTCCCGGTTTCGGCGCGCCGCGCCCGACGGCCAATAGTGGTTGGCTCAAGCGGGCGTTGCAGGAGTTCCGAGTGCTGCTGCTGGATCAGCGTGGCACCGGGATGTCGAGCCCCATTCACGGGCAGATTCTGGCCAAAATGACCCCGGCCGAGCAGGCGGAGTATCTCGGCCATTTTCGCGCCGACAGTATAGTGCAAGATGCCGAGTTCATCCGGCTGGAGCTCAGTCCCAAGCATCGCTGGAGCCTGCTGGGGCAAAGCTTTGGCGGTTTTTGCTGCCTGACCTATCTCTCGCTCTTCCCCGATAGCCTGCGGGAGGTCTATATCACCGGTGGCATTGCGCCGATCGGCAGTAGCGCCGAGGAGGTTTACCGTGCCACCTATAAGCGGGTTGCCGACAAGAACCGTGCTTTCTTCGCCCGCTTCCCCCATGCTCAGGGGATTGCCAACCGGCTGGCCAACCATCTGCACCAGCACGATGTGCGGCTGCCCAACGGCCAGCGCCTGACGGTGGAGCAGTTCCAGCAGCAAGGGCTGGATCTTGGTGCCACGGGTGCCTTTGAGGAGCTTTATTACCTGCTGGAGGAGGCCTTTATCGGTGACAAGCTGAGCCCGGCCTTTCTCTATCAGGTGCAGAGCATGCAGCCATTCAATACCAACCCGCTGTTTGCCATTCTGCACGAGGCTATCTACGCCGAAGGGGAGGCGACTCGCTGGGCGGCGGATCGGGTCAGAGGGGAGTTTCCTGCGGTGAACTGGGCACCCGGCAAGGATTTCGCCTTCACCGGCGAGATGGTTTACCCTTGGATGTTCGAGCAGTTCCGCGAGTTGCTGCCCCTGAAAGAGGCAGCTCATCTGCTGGCCAACAAGGCGGACTGGGGGGAGCTCTATGACCCGGCCCAGCTGGCCCGCAATCAGGTGCCGGTAGCCTGCGCCGTCTATGCCGAGGATATGTATGTGGAGTTTGACTACAGCCGCGAGACCCTGCGTGGCCTGGGCAACAGTCGAGCCTGGATCACCAATGAATATGAGCACAACGGTTTGCGCGCCGATGGTGAGGCGATTCTTGATCGTCTGATCGCGTTGAATCGCGGCCGTTAATTGCCGTTATCGGCAACCATAGCGGGAGCCCGGACTCCCGCGATGGTTGTGATGGATGGTTGTTATGAAAGCGTGACACTCTGAACTTTGCCCCGCGCCTGCCAGACGATGAGTGGATAGCCGGCTGATTAATTTCCCCCTCTTTCACTGTCTCTGCCGATCCCTCACCATATACTTGCCAAACGACTCTGTATTGAGCCGCGGTCAAACCGATTGACCAACCCGTGCTCGTTACCATTAGAAAGTCGCTCCGATGCTCTGTATTCCGCGTATCTGATATGCCATCTCTGCATGCCCCGCTATCCGGGGGAGGGGATGGTCGTGCTTTTCAATCAAGATAAGGATGTATGATGAGAAAGTCTCTGTTGGCCTGCTCCCTGTTGCTGTGCCCTGTCGTGTTTGCTGCCACCCCCCATTGGGAATATAGCGGTGAGGCGGGGCCTGCCCACTGGGCCAAGCTGACCCCTGAGTTTGGCCAGTGTGCGGGCAGCAATCAGTCGCCGGTTGACCTGAGCGGATTGGTCGAGGCCAAACTGGCCCCGCTGGCACTCCACTATCAGGCTGGTGGCAACACAGTGGTCAACAACGGTCATACCGTGCAGGTCGGTTATGCCCCGGGCAGCACCTTGCAACTCGATGGCACCAGGTTTGAGCTCAAGCAGTTCCACTTCCACGCCCCGAGTGAAAACCTCATCGAGGGCAAATCCTATCCGCTGGAAGGGCATCTGGTACACGTCAGTGACAAGGGAGAGATCGCCGTGGTGGCGGTGATGTTCGAGGCTGGCAAGGCCAATCCGGCGCTGGCGGCTGCCTGGGGTGAACTACCTGCCAAGGTGGGGGAGACCCAGGCCCTCAAGGCGCCGCTCTCTGCTGAGCAACTGCTGCCCGAGAATCGTGACTACTATCGCTTCAGCGGTTCCCTTACTACGCCTCCCTGCTCGGAAGGAGTGCGCTGGCTAGTGATGAAGCAGCCGGTTGAGGTCAGTCAGGCCCAGATCGACGCCTTCAAGGCGGTGATGCACCACCCCAACAACCGGCCGGTACAGCCACTCAATGGGCGCGTGGTACTGCAATAACACAGCGTTGCAATAGCGCTGCAGATAGCAAAAACAACAAGAGGGCCGCGAGGCCCTCTTTTACATGGCGAGGTATCGGCGTGCGATCACAGGCTGGCAGCGATCCGGGCACCGAGGGCCGCGTTGTTCAGTACCAGCTGGATGTTGGCCGCCAGCGAGTTGCCGCCAGTCAGCTCGCAGACGCGGGCCAGCAGGAAGGGGGTAGACGCTTTGCCCTTGATCCCCTGCTCATCGGCTTCACGCAGCGCTTGGGCAATGGCTGCGTCGATATCGGCTTTTGGCATGGCGTGTGCGCTCGGGATGGGGTTGGCAACCACGGCGCCGCCCGCCAGTCCCAGCTCCCACTTGAGGCGCAGCGCCTCTGCGATGGCTGCCGGGGTATCGAGGCGATAATCGACCTTGAAGCCGCTCTCGCGGGTGTAGAAGGCGGGCAGCTCTTCGGTTTGATAGCCGATCACCGGCACGCCCTGGGTCTCCAGATACTCCAGCGTCAGCCCGATATCGAGGATCGACTTGGCTCCGGCGCAGACTACGGCCACTGGCGTTTGTGCCAGCTCCTGCAGATCGGCCGAGATATCGAAGGTCTCTTGCGCACCGCGATGTACCCCGCCGATACCGCCGGTGGCAAAGACCCGGATCCCCGCCATGGCGGCGATGATCATGGTCGAGGCGACCGTGGTGGCCCCCATCCCTTTGCGTGCCAGTACGAACGGAATGTCGCGGCGGCTGCACTTGGTCACGCTGTGGCCTGCCCGGCCGAGTGCTTCCAGCGCACCGGCATCGAGACCCACCTTGAGGCGGCCGTCGAGGATGGCGATGGTCGCCGGAATGGCGCCGTTATCGCGCACTACCTGCTCTACCTGACGGGCCGTCTCCACGTTCTGCGGATAGGGCATGCCATGGGAGATGATGGTGGATTCGAGGGCAACGACCGGTTTGCCAGCAGCCAGCGCGGCAGCCACTTCCGGTTGGATATCGAGGTAAGCGTTCAGCATGAGTACTCCTCCAGTATGCGGTCAACGGCGGTCTTGCTCAGACCGGAAAAAACGGTATCGGAACAATTGACGGTGAGGGCGGCACAGCCCAGGGCAAAGCGGGTGGTCTGGGCAATGTCGAGCTGTTGCAGCCAGGCGTGGGCGAGGCCAGCCATAAAGGCATCCCCGCCGCCGGTGACGTTGAGTACCGGACTGCCCAGCACCGGCAGGTGGCCCTGCTGCTCGCCATCGCTGTAGAAGATCCCCTGTTCACCCAGACTGAGGAACAGCCGCTTGACCCCGGCGCGGTGGAACCAGGCGGCCACCATGGGCCAGGTTTCGGGCCCGGCGATGGTCATGCCGCACAGCTGCTCGGCTTCGCTGCGATTGGGTTTGAGGGTGTGGATCTTGCCGAGCCAGGGGCGGATCTTCTCCACCTTGGCCACCGAAACGGTATCGACAAAGATGGCGTGCTCTCCCTGCCGCTCGAACAGCCAGTCGAGGGTGTGGATGGCCAGATTGGTGTCGAGCACCCAAAGCCGGGCACCGCCGAGAAAGCCACCGAGCGGGGTCAGGCGGGCAGGGGTGAGCTGCTCTATGATGGCCATGTCGTTGATGGCGCAGCTCATTTCGCCGCTGCCATCATGCAGGCTGAGGTAGCAAGAGGTAGTGTGGCCATCGAGCACCAGGGTCTGGCGCACATCGACGCCGGCCCGCTGGCTTACCTCCAGCAGATGATGACCATACTGGTCGTTGCCGACCGCTGTAAGCAGCCGGGTGTCGCTGCCGAGCCGCGCCAGATTCTCGGCGATATTGCGGCCAACACCACCTGCCGAGGTGCGCACCTTGCCCGGGTTGGAGTCGCCGAGCAGCAGGTTGTCATGGCTGGTGCCACAAATATCCATATTGGCACCGCCGATCACCACTACGTAGGGGCCTTCTCGCAGTACATAACCTCTGCCTTGCACATATCCCTGCCGGATCAGGCTGGAGATGTGGCTGGCCAGCGCGGAGCGGCTGATGCCGAGGCGATCGGCCAGATCCTGCTGGGCAATCATGGGATCCTGACGCAGCAGGGCTAGGATCTCTTGTTCACGCTCAGTCATAGACAAACATCCATTTACAAACGTTTGTCCATTATTGCTGGGAAACGTTTGCTGGCTATCGGCTTGTACAAAATTTGTCGGCTTGCGCACAAAAAATCGACATTCAAAGCTGGGTTGGCAAGCGGTTTAGCCGGGGAGGGGACTTTTAACGGGTCGGTGGCCCTGCAACGGCTTATAATGGCCGTCGCAAGATGAGGAGAGATGATGGAAAAGAGTGCATTCTGCTGCGTGGGGTTGGTCAATCCCAAGTCCCCGGAAAATGTCGGTTCCGTGATGCGGGCTGCGGGTTGTTACGGGGTGGACGAGGTCTACTACACCGGCAACCGCTTCGAGCTGGCGCGCCGCTTTGCCACTGATACCAAGCAGATGGTGGAGAAGATCCCGCTGCTCGGGGTGGATGATCTGATGGCGTTTATCCCGCAGGGATGCGTGCCCGTGGTGGTCGATCTGATCGACGGCGCTACACCGCTCCCCGACTATGTCCATCCGGAACGCGCTTTTTATATCTTCGGGCCGGAGGATGGTACGCTCGATCCTGCCCTCTATGGCGCGGTGAAAGATGTGGTTTATGTGCCGACCAGTGGCTGTATGAATCTGGCGGCCTCGGTCAATGTGATCCTCTACGACCGCTTGGCCAAGGGAATGAGGGGAGAGTAATTAGCGCAACGTTATCATTCAGTCTGCAGGACTGGCAGCCACTTTCTGTTCCAGTTCTTCGATAAAACCCTGATAGTAGTCATAGAGCTGATAGTGCTTATAGATCTCTGCCAGACCCCCGCTGCGGATCAACTCAACCATTCCCTTATCCCAGAGCTGTAACATCCGGTTGCCTTGCTGGGTATCGGCAAAAATGGGATAGGTCGGGATCCAGCGCAGGAAGACGCGATGCAGCTCGGGAGGGATAGCCTCATCCACATAGAGCACGCCGGCAGTGAGGTAAAAGCGATATCGCTCTTTACCAAGCAGTTGCAGGGCCAGCTCATCGCTGTCAATTTCATGCCACTGCATGGTGACCGCAATGTACTTGTCGAATGCCCAGCCCCGCCGCCATATCACGGTTTGCCCTTCCAGACTTTTCTCCCCTTGCCACTGGGGTTGCCATTTCTTGAGCATGAACACGGTCAGGTCATCCGCTGATGCCGGATAGCGAGATTGCTGGACGCCGGATACTTCATCGCGATATACCCCCATGGCGATATCTCCCCCTTTTTTTGCAATGACAGCGAGAGCGCGCTTATAGGGCACAATATGGGGGGTTACCTGATAGCCGTGAGGCTGGTAGATGGCTCGCACCAGATCCAGATAGAGGCCTTTGCCATCCTTTTGACAAAAACCGGGCCAATCATCGCAATAAACGTCAATAGACTCTGCCCGGCAATTCGCCGCAGTGAACAGACAACAGAGCAACAGACAGATGCGTAGCATGGTCAGAGCTGGCCTCGCTGGGGCAGAGGAAAAAACACTGATACCCTACTTTATACCATGGCATTGATGGCGACGGCGTACAGAAAAAATCCCTGATGTTCATTTTGCGACAGGGTCGAGAGTTATTTTCAATCTGATGGTTATGATGAACTCAAGATTCAATAGTACCCCAATCAGTAGAGGAGACTGCATTATGCCATCGATCAAAACTCTGCTTTGTCCTGTCGATTTTTCCCAAATGTCCCGGGCGGTACTCGACTATGCCGTATTCATGGCGCAGAGCCATGAGGCCCAGCTCAAGCTGATCCATGTCGTAGACCAACTGCACGGCTTTGACAGTTACAAAATTCTTCATATGACAGCCGTTGAGATCACTCACGAAATGGAGCGTCAGGCCAGAGCCCAACTCAAAGAGCTGATTGCCACCCTGCCTATTCCGGCAACGTTTGATATTCGCTTTGGTAGGGCAGCGGATGAAATCATTATCCAGGCCAAGGAAGACGAGGTTGAACTGATCGTTATGGGGAGTCACGGCCGCTCCGGCATCAGCCATCTGCTGGTAGGCAGCGTTGCCGAATCCGTGGTGCGTCATGCTCCGTGCCCGGTCCTGGTGGTGCGCCAATAACTCGTCCCGTTTAGTGTGAGAGCGTGACAAACAAGGCCAGCGATTGCTGGCCTTGTGTTTTATGGTGTTGTGCCCGCTAGCCGTGGGCGTAGATGACACTGCCCCCTTTTATGGTATCTATGATGGCCCTGGCTTGTTCCTTTGGCAGGGCGGGACAGCCCCAGCTGCGGCCCAGTTTGTCATATTTGCGCAGATGGTTTGGGCTGGCATAGGCGGCGCCATGCACCACGATGGCACGTTTGCGGGCATTGCAGTTTTTGCCGGGGCTGAGTCCATCCAGCCGCAGGGAGTAGCCATGCTTGCCCAAGTAGGTTTCTGCGGTACGATAGACGCCGAGGGAGCTTTGTCGGGAGTTGAGCTGGTTGGAAAAGCGCTCTGCGGCTAGTTCACCTGAGTTGCGGCCATGGCTTACCCAGGTGTGATAAAGCAGTTTGTGACGTTTCATGTCGATGACGAACAGCCTGCGCTGAGTCGAAGGCTTGCTGTAATCAATGATGGTCAGGATGGATTTTTGCTTGCTGCGTACGCTTTGATAGCTGACAAGGGCTTTTTGAAAGGTTTGTCTGTCGAGTTTGCCGGCCAGCCCAAGCTGCTGATAGAGGTTGCGCTCACTACTGGCGGCGCTATTCCCGCTCCAGCCGATGCTCACCAGCAACAGTAACACTGGCCACAGTGGCCCCCACCGTTTTCCGAGTAACTCTGTCATCCCTGCTCCCCTCTTTGCGCATCCTTGCTTGTCCAACGGGCTGAAATTACAGCTATCCGCTCGATAGTTATATGCAAGGTGCTGAAAACGCGCAATAAAAAACCGGCCGCAGAGCGGCCGGAAGAAATTCAAACAGTAGACATTGGTTTCACAGGGTATAACCGACAGTCAACCTTTTAGAAGTTGTACTGCAGGGCGACAGCAACAACGTCGTCGGTGTTCTTGCCCAGAGAGTTGGTGGACTTGCCATCAACAGAGTCAAGCAGGTTCAGCTTGTAGTCAACGTAGGCGTTGAAGTTCTCGGTAAAGTTGTACCAGGCACCGATGGATACGTACTCGGTGTAGGTGTCGTCAATGCCGTGGGCAGTATCTTTGACGTCAGTGCGCAGGTAAGCCAGAGAAGGCTTGAACTTGCCGATGGTGTACTGGGCAACGGCTTCGTAACCATCCATCTTCTCGGCGTAGCCGTTGTTGACGAACAGGTGGTTCTCACCGTGGGAATAGGTTGCCGCCAGATAGAGGTCGCCTGCAGCATATTTGGCACCGAAGCCCATCAGCTTGGCATCTTTCTCGCCGCCAAAGGCTGCGTAGCGGGCCTGTTCGGCAGTTTTGCCAGCCTGGTTGTATGCAGCGCCCAGGCTCAGACCCATATCGAAGTCATAGTTGGCAGAGAAGGCAAAGCCCTCTTTGGAACCAGTGCTGTTCCAGCTCTCACCGTTGTAGAGGTTACCGTTGAAGGACTCGGCAATGGCGCTGCGGCCAGCATTTTGCGGGTTATTGTTACCAGTGAACTGGGCACCCAGAGTCAGACCTTCGTAGTTGAAGATGTACTGAGCCAGACCGTTGGTACGGCCGGTACCGAATACTTCGGTATCTTTGCCCAGGCCATCACCACCCCATTCGGGCAGTACGTCGGTATAGTTGTTTACGGCCTTGGTGAACAGACCATCCTGACGGCCATAACTGAAGGCACCGAAGCGATCGTGCTGGATGCCGGCATAGGCGTAACGCAGTTCATCGTTGTCAGAACCGGAGGTCGGCAGGTTGTATTCGGCAAAGCCGAATGCCTTCATCTCGGGAGCGATCTTGGTCTCGCCAGCAACGTGCAGACGGAAGTAGCTCTGATCTCCTTCGGCGCTGTTGTTGTCAGTGCCGTAGTAGGCACCCTGGGCACGGCCACCGATATCCAGCTTGGTGTCGTTCTGGTTGTAAACGGTAGCAGCGTGGGCGCCACTGGCCAGCAGCAAGCTGGAGATGGCCATAGTCAGTGCAGACTTTTTCATATCCTTATTTCCTCTGATGTAAACACTTCCGAACCTGTGGTCGGTTCTATGGAAATCGGAAAGGGTCCGATAGCCACACGGTAGGCGCTTGAACCTTGACTGGGCCTGAATCTGTCGTCGTTTAATTTGGTGCTGAAGGGCGCTGTTGATACTGGATATGACGTTTTTTGACAGGTTAAAAAGAGATTAAATTCAATGAATTATTCTCTATTGGCTGTTTTGACATTAAAGCTGGCCTGACCAATAAGGTCGATGACTCAAGTTGTGAGGCGAATCACGAAGGGGGAGAAGAGTGGCGGGAGGAAAATGGGACAGGAGCACTTGCCGTGCTCCTGTCAGGCGGTCAGCTTGCTTTTTGCCACAGTGTCATCAGCAAATCCTGTTCCAGCTGTGCCGGACCTTGCTGGATAAAGGCATGGCGCTGTTCGCCGTTGGCGCGCCAGCCGAGACGGCTTGTCTCCAGAATAAAGGCGCGCATGGTCTGATCCATAGAGATAGGGAACTGGCAGCGCTCCTGGCTTACCAGCCGGAGACCGGCAAGCGAGGGCCAGCTTAAAGGGTGTTCCATACTCACCGGATTGAGGCTGACCCGCAGTTGCCACTGATGACGCGGGCCCGGCTGCAGATAGAGCAGATAGCCACCGGGGGCCAGCCAGCTGACCAGCTGTTCCGTCTTGACCTTGAGATCGTTGACCAGCAGCACCTGAGCAGAGCCCGGTTGCAACGGCGCGCGAGCGGGATCGGCAATGACAAACTGGCCGTCCGGCTGCGCTTTTTTGGCGGCAAAGATGGTGTTCTTGGCGATATCAACCCCAGCAAACTGCCAGCCGGGCAGGCGCTCTGCCAGCGCGCGGCAGTAGTAGCCTTCACCACATCCCAGATGAACCAGCTCTTGTGGGGCAAGGGGAGCGAGCAGGGAGGCCATGGCCTCGACCAGCGGCAGTTGGTGGCCGGCTTCCAGGAAATGGTGCTTGGCGCGCATCAGGGCACGGCTGTCGCTGTCTTTGGGGTTTTTCTTGCCGGGGATGAGATCCAGATAACCTTCCGGTGCCGGATCGAAGTGATGCTTGTTGTCGCAATAGCGCCCCTGGGAGGCTTCATGAAGATGGAGCGGACTGCGGCAACGGGGACATTGAAGGTGCATAGTAACTCTCTGGGCGAATGCCGGAACAGTGAAGGGCGTTCGGGATTATAGGGGAGAGGATCAAAAAAGGCTGCCGTAGCAGCCTTTTTTATCCCAAGGCCTCAGTCAGCCCTGCGGACGGGTCATCAGCGAGTGCCAAATACCACAATGGTCTTGCCGTGAGCAGAGATGAGCTCCTGCTCTTCCAGCATCTTGAGGATGCGGCCCACGGTTTCACGGGAGCAGCCGACGATCTGGCCGATCTCCTGACGGGTTATCTTGATCTGCATCCCATCCGGGTGGGTCATGGCATCTGGCTGCTTGGCCAGGTTGAGCAGAGTCTGGGCGATCCGGCCGGTCACATCCAGGAAGGCGAGGTTACCCACTTTCTGGCTGGTGTGCTGCAGGCGCTTGGCCATCTGGCCAGAGAGACGCATCAGAATGTCCGGGTTGACCTGGATCAGCTGGCGGAACTTCTTGTAAGAGATCTCGGCCACTTCGCAAGAGCCTTTGGCGCGAACCCAGGCGGAACGCTCGGGATTCTCGTTCTCCTCGAACATCCCCATCTCGCCCAGGAAGTCACCCTGGTTCAGATAGGAGAGGATCATCTCTTTGCCCTCATCGTCCTTGATCAAGACGGCCACAGTGCCCTTGACGATGTAGTAGAGGGTCTCCGCTTTTTCACCCGCATGGATCAGGGTGCTCTTCGCGGGATACTTATGAATGTGGCAGTGCGACAAGAACCATTCCAGGGTGGGATCGCTTTGCGGTTTGCCAATAACCATGAGAATTCCTCTGTAGTGTCTTTTTATGGACTTGTGCGTCCGGGCAAGCTGCCAATCTTGCCATTCCTTGTATTAGTCGCAGTAGGATAAGAGCCTTTGTCTGTGCTGACAAGGCTTTGCGCCCTTTTGCAAGAGCCCTTTGGGTAATGCCTGCTGCGCTGCTTCGGCCATTCTAGGGAAGATAGAGGTCGGAGATGTTGATTTTGATCTATTTCCATCCCAACTCCCCCTGTTCGGCAGAGATAAGCGACTGGGTTATGCTAGGGATCCATCATCACGATTAACAGGAGAGAGTGCGAGATGAAAGCCAAGGTCAGCTGGGTGGAAGGGATGAAGTTTGTGGGTGAGAGTGAATCCGGTCACAAGGTGATCCTGGATGGAGCCAACCCCGGTGAGGGGGCCAGCCCGATGGAGATGATCCTGCTGGCGGTCGGTGGCTGCAGCTCTATTGATGTGGTCTCCATCCTAGAAAAAGCGCGCCAGTCGGTGACCGCTTGTCATGTCGAGGTCAGTGGCGAACGGGTTGATAGCGTGCCCCGGGTTTTCGAGAAGATTAATCTGCACTTCGTAGTGACAGGCAAGGGATTGGCAGAGAAACAGGTGGCCAGAGCGGTCGATCTGTCGATGGAAAAATACTGTTCTGTTTCCCTGATGTTGGAAAAAGCGGTACAAATTACCCATAGTTATCAAATTGTTGAAGCTTGATAACTGACGATTGTTTCGTTGGTACCCTGGCATAAGGCCGTCACATGAGGCCTCTGCACAAGGCCATTACATAAGGCCATCACATAAGGAAAGTGCAATGAAAAAATTGATCGCTCTGCTTCCCCTGTTGGGTCTGGCGGCGTGCAGCAGCCCGCAACCTACCCAGTATCAATACAGCCAATACCAGTGTGGCGAAGAGATGCTGGCCATTACCTATGATGCCCAGGCTGACATGGTGCAGTTCCCCTATGCCGGGGTTTACCACAAACTGGCGCGTGTGGAGTCAGAGTCTGGCGCCAAATATTCTGACGGCCTGACCACCTTCTGGAATCAGGAGAAACAGGCGCTCCTCACCCAGAAAGGGGTTACGCTGCTGACCTGTACGCTCAAATAAGTGTCCACAGATATCTGAAGGCGTGCAGCTTCGTGTCCCAGTCTGGCCAAGACCAGACTGGGACAAAACTGTGAGACCACAAAAAACGGCTTGCCGGGAGGCAAGCCGTTTTTCTATCCATCCCTTTTCAATAAGCCAGCATTAACTGTTAATTGGTCGGGACGCTATGAAGCAGTTCGGCAGCGAGCTGCTGGCTGAGCGCCTGACGTTGGCTATCAGCAATGCTTACATCGCTGGTCAGCTGGATGATGCTGCTCCAGACTGCTTTCTGGGTTTTGCGATCGAGCAGCACTATGGCCAGCGAGCCTTTGCGCTGGTTGGCCGAGGCATAGACCCCGGGCGTCATGCCGAGGCGGGCGAAAATCTCGCCATCGCTCATATCCTTGCCGCCCGCGACGCCTATGGCGACCCACAGATCCGCCTCGTCGAGCGGCGCACTCTGCCACCCCTTGCCATTGAGCTCCCGGCTCACCGCCTGCTGCATCGGCTCCAGCCACCCTTCCGCCAGCTCACCGGCGAATTGATACTGCTCGGCCAGGGCGTAGCGCGGGGTTGCGCCATAGGTCCAGTTGCCAATCGGACGAACCAGCATGGTGCCGGACTCCAGCGTGGGGGCCGTCGGCCCGCTGCTGCAGCCGCCAAGCAGGGCGGCCAATACCACAGAGATAAACGCTAACCGCATTGTGAACTCCTTGGCTTAAGTGATCTTGCCGGTTTCAAGTAGTTGCTGGATGAGTGGCTTAAGGATCAACTCCATGGCAAACCCCATCTTGCCACCCGGCACGACGATGGTATTCATTCGTGACATGAATGAGCCGTCGATCATCGACAACAGATAGGGAAAATCGACCTGTTTTATGCCGCGAAACCGGATCACCAGCATACTCTCGTCCAGACTCGGGATCACCTTGGCACTGAAGGGATTGGAGGTGTCCACTGTCGGCACCCGTTGGAAGTTGATATGGGTGCGCGAGAACTGCGGGGTGATGAAGTTGATGTAATCATCCATGGAGCGGACTATGGAGTCGGTTACGGCCTCACGGGAGTGGCCGCGCTCCGAGGTATCGCGGATCAGCTTCTGGATCCACTCCAGGTTGACGATGGGCACCACGCCGATGAGAAAGTCCACGTGGCGGGCTACGTTGTGATCCTCAGTGACCACACCACCGTGCAGCCCTTCATAAAACAGCAGGTCAGTGTCGCTCGGCAGATGCTGCCAGGGGGTGAAGGTGCCGGGCATCTGGTTGAAGGGGACCGCCTCGTCAAAGCTGTGCAGATAGCGGCGATACTGGCCGGTGCCATCCTGGCCATAGCCCTGAAAAAAGCTCTCCAGCAAGCCGAAGTCATTGGCCTCGGGGCCAAAATAGCTGATGTGGCGTCCTTGTTCACGCGCCTTGCGGATTGCCACATCCATCTCGGGGCGGGTATAGCGGTGAAAACTGTCACCTTCTACCACGGCCGCCTGATAACCCAGCTGGTGGAACATAGATCTAAAGGCAATGGTGGAGGTAGACGTACCGGCACCGGACGACCCGGTGACGGCGATAATGGGATGCTTGGCCGACATAGAATGCTCTCTTCCTTGGGAGTTTCGTTATACGGGCGTGAACCCGAGATGGTCAAGACGGCTCGTTGAAACGATCACGCGGCACAATATTGACCGATTCATGCAACTCGCTATAGACGATCACGGCGATGCCTTGCTGTAATTGAGTCCTTACCATAGCGACCTTAGCCTCAAGCGGCACATCATGTTCGCCATATTCGGTGCCTTCCTGCAGCACAAACTGTTCGATCAGGTTGGTCAGGGTATCGGCATCCAACGCTTGCCAGGGGATTATCATGAAGGGATCTCGATGCAAAAGGGTATAACCGTCAGCTATTGTTGTGCGCAATAAAATGAGTGCAACCTCTTTTTACGCGTTTCGTGGAGTGTGAGACATGTTGTCTGAAGAGCAACGCCGGGCCCCCTCAACGATATCGGCTCACATGGATCTTGCTCGTCGCCAGGCCATCAGTCGCGGCATGGTCTGGTTCTGGTTGCTGAACTGGCTGGTTGTGCTGTTTCTGGCGATACGCTACCAGGTCTACAGCCAGGCAGGCCTGGCCAGTGACGGTACTCTGCCATGGCGCTTTCAGAGTGAGCTGGGCTTTGTCATGGTCGTGCTGCTGCTGCTGCCGGTTGCAGCCCTGCTCTGCAATCATCTGCAGGATCGAGTCTGGCTATGGTGCGCATTGGTCGTAATGCTGGTCTGGGGGGTCGTCTGGACGCTGCATATCTTCACCATTGGTGAAGTTGAGCTGCGAGGAGGGGCAAGTTATGCCAACGGGATCATGCGCCTCAATTTACTGGCTGCGCTGATCGCGTTTTATCCCGACCGACGCGTGTTGTATGCCTATCTCAGTGTACCGTTGCTATTTGGCGTTGCGCGTTTGTGGTGGCTGGAGGTGGATTTTCCGCAGCTTTATCTGCTTGAGGTGGTATGTACCATAATGGCGCTGGAGGTTGGTCGCCGGATGCTGCATCGCTGGTTTGAATTGGCCGTGATGCGTGAGCATGACAATCTGGCCCTGTTGCGGCGCCTCGATGCACTGGCCAAGCAGGATCCACTGACTGGTCTTGCCAATCGGCGCCACTTCAGTCAGGAGCTCGAACGCTGCAAAGCCCATAGTCAGTCGAGCGGCGCCCCGCTTGCCCTTATCCTCATCGATGTGGACTACTTCAAACGCTTTAACGATCACTATGGCCATCAGGCGGGAGATGTCTGCCTGCGGGAAGTGGCGCAGTTGATGATGCGTGTGGTGCGCAGTGAGGCGGAGCTGGCTGCCCGTTACGGCGGTGAGGAGTTTGTGTTGCTGCTACCCGATGCCGATAGTCAGGGCGCAGCTAAGGTAGCGCAGCGGTTGCAGGATGGGCTGGCCGAATTGCAGCTTGAGCATCTGGCATCCGATGTTGCCAGTCGGGTGACCATCAGTCAGGGGATCGCGACACTGGAAGGCGGGGAGAGTGGTGAGCAGCTACTGGCGCGGGCCGACCAGGCCCTCTATCGGGCCAAGGAGTTGGGACGCAATCAGTTCTGTGTTGCAGAGTGACTCTGTTCGGCAATCCAGCGGCTGATCCGCTCATCCAGCCAAAACCGTGGCCGCCAGGGCGTGCCGTGCAGAAAGCCGACATGGCCGCCGCGCTGGCTCAGCTCATAGCGCACCGCGGGCGAGAGTTGCTCCGGCCGTGGAATGACTGCGTGTGACATAAAAGGGTCGTCGGTGGCGTGGATGACCAGGGTCGGGATCGGGATCTGGCGCAGCAGGGGAAGGCCGGAGCAGCTCTGGTAGTAGTGGGTTGCACTGTGAAAGCCGTGCAGTGGCGCGGTGACCAGCTCGTCAAAATCACGCAGGGTGGCAATCTGCTCCACTTGCCGGGGTTGCCAGCGTTCACTCGCTTTCTGCTGCTGGCTGATTTTGTTGAGCAGATTGCGGCGCATGGTACGCAGCAGATAGTTCTGGTAGACCTTCGAGAAGCCCTGATTGACCCGCTCGGCGCAGCTCGCCAGTTGCAGCGGGGCCGAGACCACCACCGCCGCTTTCAATGCCGCAGGACAGGCCCGTGCCAGCAGATTGACCAGCATATTGCCACCCAGTGAAAAGCCGATGGCGATCAGCGGTTTGCCCGGGAAGCGCTGGCTCAGCTCGGCAATCAGCTCCTGCGCATCACCGATGGCGCCGGAGTGATAGGCTTGCAGGTGGCGATTGGGCTCGCCACTGCAACCGCGAAAGTGCATCAGCACAGCCTCTCTGCCTTCTTGCTGCAGGTGGGCGAACAATCCCTTGGCATAGTGGGAGTGAATGCTCCCCTCCAGCCCGTGAAACACCACTACCAGCGGCCGTTCATCAAGGCTGACTTCCCCGCTCCAGGCGAGGTCGACAAAGTCCCCGTCCTGCAGTTCAAAACGCTCCGCCACAAAACGGGCAGGGGGGCGGCGCAGCCATTTGGGCAATATGGTCTGCAGATGAGGATTGCGGGCCCACCAGGGGGCGTGGAAGTGGCTCTCGGTCAGCATGGGGTCAGCCGGTCAGTGTCGAAGATAAGGAGGACGGGAGGAGTGACCTCCCGCCAGTCATTGGTTTATTTCAGCAGGCGATCGTGATGTTCGGCGCCGCGCAGCATGGCCTGGATCAGCTCGTTGGCCTCGAACTTGGTCAGCGCCTCATGAGCCCCCACCTGATGGGCACGCTCCACACTGATCTCGCTGGAGAGCGAGGTGTGGAGGATGATGTAGGCTCCCGCCAGTTTGCTGTCGCTCTGTACCTCGAATGCCAGCTCGTAGCCATCAAGCCCCGGCATCTCGATATCGCTCACCAGAATGTCGATAGGGGTCTTCTGGCTGGCCCGTTGCTGCATCAGGGTCAGTGCATCCTTGCCATTGGTACAGACCTCATAAGGAATATTGATGTAGTCCAGCGCTGCCATCAGCTGACGGCGGGCAACCGAGGAGTCATCAACCAGCAGGATCCGCATCGGCTTGATCCGCTCCCGCTGCACATCGGTCAGTACCGGATAGAGGTGGCTCGGATCGTCCGGATAGACCCGGGAGAGGATCAGCTCCACGTCCAGCAACTGGATCAGCTGGTCATTGACCCGGGTTACACCGGTTACGAAGACATTGTGGCCGAGGGCGGCGGGAGGTGATTCGATATCGCGCCAGTTGCACTCGGTGATCTTGTCGATACCCCGTACCAGAAAGCCCACCAGGGTACGGCGGCAGTCGGTGATGATGATGAAGCAATGGGGCATCTCCTCCTTGCTGATGGGGCGATAACCCACCGCCATTGCCATGTCGATCACCGGAATGGTGGAACCGCGCATGTTGGCGGCCCCCAACACGGTCGGATGCGAGTGTGGCATGGCGGTCAGCTGGGTGTAAGGGACTATCTCCTTCACCTTGAGAGTACCGATGGCAAAGGATTGCTGGGCCGAAAGGTGAAACAGCAACATGCCTTGGGATTGATTGGCTTTGCTCGTCATGGCAGATGTCCTGTTGGTCGAAACGTTGGCAGTCACTTCAGGTCTCTAGCATAAAGGATTACGGTGGGGATGGCCCTTCCTTGTTAACGACCATCTGGCAAAAAACTGGACTCGTTCAGCCAATTTAGTTGGCGCATTCACACCGGCATCCGGTTATTGATCACCATCTTCGCCAACTCCCCACTGCTGGCAGGCTGCTTGCAATGAGGCCTCATCGGCATAACCCAGCTTGCTGGCCACCTGCGCGGGTTTGCTGCCGCCCTTGAGCAATCTGAGCGCCTGTAGAAGTTGCCACTGTTGTTGCAATTTACTCCCTTCCATCGGCGCATCGGCTTGTTGTGCCCACTGTTGCAGAGACTCCGGCTGGCCATTGGCCAGCGCTTGCCAGCAAGCTTGCAGCTCACCATAACCCTGCTGGCTGATGGCGCACTGTTGCAGCTCATCCAGGATCACCTGCAGTCGCTGACCGTAGGCCCCTTGCCACTCTTTCGGACGTTGCCACCGGGCTAGCGAGTCGAGCAGGGCATCGAGCAGCGGGGTCGTCTGCAGCCAGCCTGCCTGCTGCGGCTGAGCCACGCGCAAAGAGACATTCAGCTGATCGTACTCGCAACCGCTGAGGGGGCTGAAGGCGGCGAGGGCATCGGCGCAGAGCCAGAAGCTGCTGCCTGCCGGCAGCAATAGCTCATGTTGGCCCAGTCTCAGCAGCGCGGCGCCCCGGGTGATCCGCAACAGCTGCCCGACCGGAGTTCGTTTGCGGTTGCCGGCGTGCAGGCCCTGGCAGGAAAAATGGTGATACTCGATGGCGTGATGCATGTAAAAACCCTGATATGATGCTGCCTGGAGGTAACAAATATGGAAACCAGACGTAAAAAACGCTTCATTGCCGGTGCAGTCTGCCCGGCGTGCGGCAAGTTGGACAACATGATGCTGTATCTGGAGCATGGAGTCGAGAAGGTGACCTGCGTCGCCTGTGGCGATACCCAGGTACAAACGCCTGCCGAGGTCGACAAGCAGACTCGCGAGGCGGAAGAGGTGATCGGGGTGTTTCGCCCCTGATAAGGGAACGGCGGGTGGAATGAGGGTCTCCTTGCTGACGCTGTTGCCGTTTTTTTCGTCACTCAGTGGCGCCGCACGGCATATGCGCGGCCCGCTTTTTAGGGTATTCTGAGCCCGTTTTTTTCTATCCGCAGGATCCTGACATGAAAGTAGCTCCTCTGAGCGTGGTTACGCTGGAATACACAGTCACCGACGAGCACGGTGAAGTCATCGACAGCACTGTCGGCAAAGAGCCGCTGGTCTATCTGCACGGCACCCGTTACCTGGTCTCAGGCCTGGAAGCCGAGCTGGAAGGTCGCGCGGTAGGTGAAGCCTTCGAAGTGACTCTGGCACCGAGCCAGGCCTACGGCGAATATGACGAGACACTGGTACAAGAAGTACCGGGCGAGCTGTTCGATGGCATGGAAGTCTCCGAAGGGGATACTTTTGTGGCTGAAACCGACGATGGCCACCGTCCGGTGACCGTGGTTGAAGTGTCCGAAGAGTTCGTCAAAGTGGATGGCAACCATCCGCTGGCTGGTGTGACTCTGGGCTTCAAGGTCGAGATCAAGGACGTGCGTGCTGCCACTGCCGAAGAGCTGGCTCACGGCCACGTTCACGGTGCCGGTGGTTGCGGTCACGATCACAGTCATGACCACGATCACGGCGGCTGCTGTGGTGGTCATGGTCACGACCATGATGAGGATCACGGCCAGGGCGGTTGCTGCGGCGGTGCTGGCCACGGTCACGATCATGGCCACGACCACGGTGATGACCATGGTCACGGCGGTTGCTGCGGTGGTGGCGGTTGTGGTGGCAAGGGTCATCACCACTGATCACGGCCAGGCCGATGATAAAAAACCCGCGATAATCGCGGGTTTTTTATTGGCTGACAGTGGTGCCAAGCCATGTCGCCAGACCAGAGATAGCGCCGGTTCAGTAGTGCGGCGGAGGGGTCTCTTCGGCCATGCTGGCAATCTGGCTGGGTTGTACGCTTTGCAGTTTGTCGATCAGCAGCTGGATCTGGTATTTGAGTCGATCGAGTTCACGGCCCTGGGTGGTTACCTCGTCGTTGAGCTGCTCTATGGTGTACTCCGCATAGGCGAGACGGGTTTCCAGGGTTTCGATGCGATCGTTAAGTTGCTGACTCATGGGCCTTCGGGTCCTTACTTGATTGTCCAGATTTCGGCCAGACCACTGGAGCTGGCACTGACAAGGTGGCTATTGTCGCGCAAAGCGACGCCGTAGACTACTGCGCTGGGCGGTTTCACCTTGGGTTGCGGCGAGACGCGCCAGCTATGCAGCAGGGCACCATCGCTCACTTGCCACAGGGAGAGCTGACGGGAAGGGGCGCCGGTAATGAGCCACTTGCCATCGTTGGCAAAGCGGGCGCTGGTGTAAACCTCGAAGCGGTGATCATATTGCAGCTGACTCACCTCCTTGCCGGTTTTCAGATCCCAGATGCTGGCCCGGCTGCTGTCGGCGGTGAAGGCGTAGCGGCCGCTCGGCTCCAGTCTGGCCATGATCACCCGGCCACCATGGTTGAAGCGCCAGATCACCTGCCCGCTACGGGTATCCCACAGATAGGCGCTATAGTCGTTGCCGCCGGTCAGGGCATAGCGACCGTTAGCGGAGAGATCCACCGTATTGACCTGCTCGGTGTGTCCCAGAAACTGCAGGCGACGACCGCTTCGGGTATCGAGCCACTCAGCTTTGCCATCTTCCCGCCCGATCAGCACATAACGACCGTCGGCAGAGAGCGCGATGTCCCTCAGCCTGGATTCAGGAAGTGAGTAGTAGCCTTGTGATTGCCCGTCGCTCAGCCGCCAGGTTGCAAAGGTATCGGGGGTGGCGGTGACGGCATGGCTGTTGCCTTCGGAAAAACGGGTAATGAATACCAGATCATCCGCCGAGTCGGATTGCTTCCAGCGCCAGCGTTGACGGTTCTGTTCCAGATCCCAGACGATGATGCCCTGGCTGATGCTGGAGACGATGGCCTGCTTGCCATCACTGGAGAGATCTGCGGTCAGCAGACCCGTGCTGGCGAGGGTCATTTGCTGGTTGGGTTGGGAGCTCTGCTCGCAACCGGTGAGCATTAAACAGAGGCTCACCAGATAAATGGCACTTTTTATCATTTTTGCGGTCTCACGCTTTTGTTACCTGCGATCACGGCGTTAGTATAAGGCGCTTATCACGATAAACCTCTCATTTCACGATGGAACCGAGAGCGGT
>NZ_JAAKNE010000044.1:0-29511 GCF_049170755.1 Aeromonas sp. 604176 | reverse complement strand
CACTTCTTCGAGGCGAGCCAGTGGCTGCAAGGGGATCAGGAGGACGGCGCCATGAACTACTACGGCTTCGCCCACCCGATCCGTGCCTTCCTGGCTGGCAAGGATATCGCCTACCACCCCATCAAGATCAGCGCCGAAGAGCTGGATCGCTGGCTCAAACTGGCGCGGGCCCATATCCCGTTCAAGAACCAGCTGGCCCAGTTCAACCTGCTGGACAGTCACGACACCGCCCGCTTCCTCCATCTGCTGGGCGAGGACAAGCAGCGGATGCGCCTCGCGGCCACCCTGCTGCTCACCTATATCGGCGTGCCCTCCATCTACTACGGCGATGAAGTGGGACTCTCCGGCGGTAACGACCCGGACTGCCGCCGTTGCTTCCCGTGGGATACCACAGACTGGGATCACGTGCTGCACGACCACTATCGTCGGCTGATCCAGATCCGCCGCCAGCGCCCCTCCCTGCGCCGTGGCGATATCCAGACCCTCTACGCCGGGCCCCACAGCTATGTGTTCGCCCGAACCCTGCAAAGCGATCAGGTGGTAGTGGCTTGCAACCGCCACCCGAGCGAGCCGCGCACCATCAGCCTGCCCCTGTGGCAGACCGCCAGCCCCGCCAGCCGCTTCACCGATGCCTTCAACGGCGACAAGTTCGAAGTGGTGCAGGGCGAGGTGCAGCTGACCATTCCGGCCAACTCGGCCCGGGTGCTGATCTCCAGCTGAGCGGGCAACTGACGCGCTGAAAAACAAAACCGGAGCCCAAGGCTCCGGTTTTTTATTCCATTCAATCCACCATGACGTCTGGCCCCTAGCCAGCCACCATCAGTAGTTGATGCTGACGTAGGGCACTTCCGGCACCTGCCAGCACTGCTTGAGGTAGACGGTGAGCACGAAGAAGAAGTTGGCCAGCAGGTTGGCGAAGCGATAGAGAATGGGATCGAAGACCACCTCGCTCTCTTCCAGCCGCACCAGCAGCCGTACCACCTTCTTGCTGCCGCAGCGGCACAGATGGAGGGTGGGAATGGGCTGCGGCCCCTGCGGCAGCACGAAACCGGTGACGCTGCCTCGACTCGCCTCGTTATAGTGGTCGTAACGGGCCTTGAGCCACTCAAGGTCTGCATCGAAGATCCCCAACTTGCCGCGTACCGAGCCGTTTAGGTTGTAGATAAGCCGCTGCAACGCCGCGAGATCCGCCAGCATGGGCTCGGTATCGGCATTCGGCGCAAGGTGTGACAGCACGGCCCCGACCTGACAGCAGAGCTCGTCGGTGGCGATTTCAAAATCACATTTGAGCGAGGTTTCGAAGATAAAGGGGTAGCAGAGCTCGCGCTTGTCTCTTGGCTTCTTGGGGTTCATGGGGCAACCGGGTTGGAGAAAAGACCAGTTTGCCAGCCCCGGGAAGGGCTGGCAAACGGCAGCTTATTACTTGCGTTACGCGCTGTGGCTCAGGCGTTCTTACTGGCGGGCTCGGTGGAGGGCTGGAACTGGTTGATCATCCGCAGCGCCTCCAGCATCCGCTGGTTGAAGCTGGTGAAGCGATCGACCTGCGCCGGTTCCTCTTCTCCTCTCGCGGCCAGCACGGCCGGGGTCAGCGCCTGTTGCTGGGATGCTGGCAGCAGGCTATCCGCCTGTTTCTGCACCTGATCCAGCTTCGGCAAGTAGTCGGCAAATGGCTTGAGCAGATCCTGCAGGGAGTGCGCTCCCTGATAGGTCTGACTCAGCTTGACGCTCTGCTTGAGCTTGAGGGAGTAGGAGGCCAGCTGACTGTCGTCCAGTTTCAGTTCGTTCGCCTTATCCAGCAGATCCTCGAAGTTGCCGGAGAAGAAGCTCCCCGCCAGCTCGTCGATCCCCTTGACCAGCTTGCCGATGGACTCCATCTCGTCGCTGTTGAGATCCCCCTCCAACGAGAAGCTGAAGCTCTGACTCGATTTGAGGCTGAACTGGCTGCCGCTCTCGCTGCTCTGGGACTTGGTCTGCCAGCTATCGTTGAAGCGCAGCACCACCTTGTCGCCATCCTTGGTCTGGATTTCCAGATAGCCCTGCTGGCGACTGGCCATCTCGGCCTGTCCCATGTCGGTCGGGGAAACCTTGCCGAAGAACTCCTTCTCGAACTCCTCGAGCCCTTTCTGGATCAGCTTGTAGCTCTGATCGATACCGGTTTTGATATCGTCGTTGTCAGTCGCCCACTTGCCGAGCTGTTTCTTCGCCTCGTCAAAGCCCTTGTCGACCCCCTTGCGGGCCTGCTCCATCATCCCGGTCAGGTCGTCGTCGGATTTGCCATCGGCCCGCGCGGCACCGAGCCGCCCGGTCACGAACTGCAGCACGTTGTCCGCCACCGACTGGAAGTCGAACAGTGTCTCCGGCGTGATCTCCTCGGGCTCTTTCACCTTCGGCGCCTGATAGCCCTGGCCGTTGATCTCCAGCGAGAACTGCAACGCCTGCTGGATCAGCACCTGCGCCCACTTGGGCGGCTTGTGCAAGGAGACCTCCTCCTCACTCTTGACCTGTTTCTGCTCCGCCTGTTGGGGCGATTTGGGAGAAACACCCACTCCCTTGGGTTGGGCTGCGCCCACGCCTTCGATCTGCATAATGTGTCCTCCCACCATGCCTGTAGATCAGCTATCGGCCTGACTGAACACTTCTTGACCACAAAATGCTGGACAATCTGCGGCTGGCTTTTAAAATCGGGCCCCTTTGGGTGGCCTGTTGCCTTCCCCCGATTTCGACCCGGCCCGGCCGGTGTGCATGTGAGGTATTTATGACCCAATCCCAACAGCCTTCCGCGAACGCTCCGGCGCCTAGAACCGCGGCCGACTATCAGGCCCAACTCGACGAAAAGCGCGCTCGCCTCACCGAGCTGTTTGCCGGCTTCACCCTCCCGGCGCTGGAAGTGCACAGCTCACCGGCGGAGTACTACCGGATGCGCGCCGAATTTCGCATCTGGCACGAAGGGGATGACCTCTTCCACTGCATGTATGCCCCGGCGACCAAAGAGATCATCAAGATAGACCACTTCCCCACCGCCAGCCGCCTCATCAACCAGTTGATGCCGCTGCTGCTGGAGGGGCTGCGCCCACATCCGGTGCTGCGCCGCAAACTGTTCCAGATTGACTACCTCTCCACCCAGTCCGGCCAGATCATTGTCAGCCTGCTCTATCACCGCAAGCTGGAGGCCGAATGGCGACAAGCCGCCGAAGCGCTGCAGGCAGATCTGCGCGCCAAGGGGTTCGAGCTACAGCTGATTGGCCGCGCCCACAAGCAGAAGATCTGTCTGGGGGATGACTTCGTCATCGAACAGCTCAACGTGGCGGGTCGCCAGCTCATCTACAAGCAGGTGGAGAACAGCTTCACCCAGCCCAACGCCGCCATCAACGAGCAGATGCTGGCCTGGGCGCTGGATGTGACCAAGGGGAACGAAGGGGACCTGCTGGAGCTCTATTGCGGCAATGGCAACTTCTCCATCGCGCTGGCGCAGAACTTCCGCAAGGTGCTGGCCACCGAAATCGCCAAGCCGAGCGTCGACTCCGCCCAGTTCAACATCGCCGCCAACGGCGTCGACAACCTGATCATCCTGCGTATGTCGGCCGAGGAGTTCACCATGGCGATGCGTGGTGAACGGGAGTTCAACCGCCTCAAGGGGATCGATCTCAAGAGCTACCAGTGCAACACCATCTTCGTCGACCCGCCCCGCGCCGGTCTCGACGATGCCACCGTCAAGCTGGTGCAGGAGTACGACAACATCCTCTACATCTCCTGCAATCCCGAGACACTGCAGGCCAACATGGCCGTGCTGGGCGAAACCCACGAAATCGCCCGTTTCGCCCTGTTCGACCAGTTCCCCTGGACCCATCATATGGAAGCCGGGGTCTATCTGCGCCGCAAGGCCGGTTGATTCAGGCAGACGGGAAAACAACAACAGGGCCGGATGGCCCTGTTTAGTTATTGGCTGAACACCGGCCTCACTCCAGCCGGAAGTGACCCACGATCTCCCGCAGCCGGTCGTAGGTCTGCTGCATCGCCGCGGAGCTGGCAACCGTCGCTTCGCCATTGTGGGTCAGCTGGCGGATCACCTCGGCGATGGCGCTCATGTTGCGATTGATCTCTTCGGCCACCGCGCTCTGCTGCTCCGCCGCCGTGGCGATATGGCTGATGAGACCATTGATCTCCACCACTTCCCCTGCCATCAGATCCAGCGACTCGTTGACCCTGGTGGTGTTCTCGGCTGCCCCCTGACAGCTCTGCTTGGTATTGCCCATGGCATCCACCACAGTTCGGGTGCCCCGCTGCAGACTGGCCAGCATGGTCTGGATCTCGGCTGTGCTCTGCTGGGTGCGGGCAGCGAGGGAGCGCACCTCGTCTGCCACCACCGCAAAACCGCGCCCCTGTTCACCGGCGCGGGCTGCCTCGATGGCGGCGTTGAGGGCCAGCAGGTTGGTCTGTTCGGCAATGCTGCCGATCACCCCCAGCACTGAGCCAATCTGCTGCACATCCTGCTGCATCGCCTCGATGGAGCGGGCAGTGGCTTCCACTTCATCCACAAGCGCCATCACGCTGGCCATCGCCTGATCCACCACCTGACGAGACTGGCTCGCCAGCTGCTGGCTCTGGCCGGTAAGCTGGGCGGTGCTGGCCGCACTCTCGGAGACGGAGACCGCGGTGCGGCTCATCTCGTTGATGGCGGTCACCACCTGCTCGGTCTCGCGCACGTGGTCCGCCAATAGGGACTGGGCGGCGCCGGTCTGGCTGGCCAGCCCCTCGATGCCGCTGTTGAGCTGGCCGCTCGCCTCCTGCACCTCCCCCATCATCTCCTGCAAGCGTTCGATAAAACGGTTGATCCCGGCCGAGATCTGGCCCAGGTCATCCTTGCTGGTCACCGCCAACCGGCGGGTGAGATCGCCGCTGCCGCGAGAGAGCTCCAGCACCAGATCCCGTAACGAAACAATGGGTCGATAAGCCACGTTGAGCGCCAGCATTGCCAGCACCATCACCACTATCGCCACACCAAACAGCGCCATGATGATCTGGCCGTTGAGTGACCGGGTCATGGCACGGATATAGTCAAGATCGATGTAGCCGGTCAGCGTCCAGCTGTTGCCGCGAATATCCAGCTGGTTGGGACGCGCTTCGCTCTCCCCTTGCGGCTTGCTGTCATATAGGCTGTTGCCCTGACTGTCGGCCAACGAGAAGTAGCGCCCCTCGCCACTCATCTTCGCCAGCAGGCTCTTGAACTCGCTCATGTCGAGGTAGTAGAGATAGGCGGAATCGGCGCCGCGCGGCACCAGAATGGTGATAACCGGCTTGCCATCCACCTGTTGCAGCGGGCTGACGGTAATCTGGTTGTTGGCGGCGGGGATCAGCTTGCGCAGGGCATCGACCCTGGCGCTGTCGTTGATGACGCCGCTCACGTCGAATGCCATGTCGCCGATCACTTTGACGATGTTGTGAAAGCCGGTCTCTTGCAGGGTCTTCTTGACGTTGGTCACCCCGAAGTTGAGGTTGGCGGCCAGCAGGATTTTCTGATTGATGTCGCTGGCCAGCTTCTCTTTGACCAGAGTGATCTGTTCGTTGATGTTGTGGGTGGCTTGAGTGCGAATGTAGCCACTGATGAAGTGGTTGACGCTGAGCCCGGCGGTGCCGATGGTGACCAGAATGGCCAGTAGCAGCAAGAGGTAAATCTTGACCTTGAATGGCATGGGTTCCCTCCAGAAGAGAGGGCTGGCAACGCCAACCCTCTCTGCCAATCGTTATTTCTTCTTGGCGTACTTCATGGAATCCAATGCCACCGCCAGAATGATGATGCCGCCCTTGATGATGAACTGCCAGTAAGGGCTGACCCCGATATAGGTCAAACCATAGTTGATCAGAGTGAAAATGAGTACGCCGGTGATCACACCCGCAACCGTTCCCACCCCGCCAGCAAACGACACGCCGCCCACCACGCACGCTGCGATAGCATCCAGCTCGTACATGAAGCCCAGGTTGTTGGTGGCACTGCCGATCCGACCCGCTTCCAGCATGCCGCCGAAGGCGTAGAAGACCCCCGCCAGCGCATAGATCATCACCAGATTGACGGCTACGTTGACACCGGAGACCTTGGCCGCCTCGGGGTTGCCGCCGATGGCGAAGATGTTTTTGCCAAAGCGGGTCTTGTTCCACAGCACCCAGACAAAGACGCTGGCGATGGCCGCATAGAAGGTGAGATAGGAGAGTTTGAATCCTCCTATCCGGATAAACCCTTGGGCGAAGCTGGAGAAGCGGGGGTCAAACCCGGCCACCGGCGAAGCCCCTACCGAGTCAAAGTAGAGGGAGTTGATACCGTAGACGATGATCATGGTGCCCAGGGTGGTAATGAACGGGGTAACGTTCAGGTAGGCCACGATCAGACCGTTGACCAGACCGATCAGCGCCCCCACCACACACACCAGCAGGATCACCGCCGGAATGGGCACCTCCCCCAGCGTCGGGAACACCTTGTTGACGTTGGTCAGCGCCTGCAGCATGGTGGCCGCGATGAGTGCCGCCAGACCGACCTGACGACCGGCCGAAAGATCCGTACCCTGGGTGATGATGATGCCCGCCACCCCCAGCGCTATGATGACCCGCACCGAGGACTGGGTCAGAATGTTGCTGAAGTTGGTGAGGCTCAGGAAGGAAGGCTCCTGGATCACGATGACCATGAGCAGCACCAGCAGCACCAGATAGATGGCGTTTTCCTTGAGCGCCTGCATCAGATTGAAATTTTTAGCCGACTCCATAAATGTCTTCCTGTCTCTAGAGGTACAGAGATGCCAGGCGCAGTATCTCGCTCTGGTCAGTTTCTTTGGTATTGACGATCCCGGCGACCCGGCCATTGCTCATCACCATGATGCGGTCGGTGATCCCCAGCAATTCCGGCATCTCTGACGAGATGATGATGATCCCTTTGTCCTTCTTCGCCAGCTCCAGGATGAGCTGGTAGATCTCGAACTTGGCCCCGACGTCTATGCCGCGGGTGGGCTCGTCGAGCATCAGGATCTCCGGCTGGGTCAGCAGCCAGCGGCCGATAATCACCTTCTGCTGGTTGCCCCCGGAGAGGGAACCGATCTGGGTCTGCTGGGTCGGCGTCTTGACCCGCATGGAGTCGATCACCCACTGGGTATCGCTCTTCATCTTGTTGTCGCTGAGCAGCCCCATGGAGCCCTTGTAGCTGTCCATGTTGGCGATCAGGGAGTTGAAGGCGATATCGAGTCGGGAGTAGATACCGGTGGAGCGGCGCTCTTCCGTCACCAGCGCAAAGCCGTTGCGGATCGCTTCGTGGGCGTTGTGGTTGGCTACCTCTTTGCCGTGCAGCTTGATGCTGCCCTGGCTGCGATCGCGAATACCGAACAGGGTCTCGACGATATCGGTGCGCTTGGCCCCCACCAGTCCGGCGATGCCGAGGATCTCCCCCTTGTGCAGGTTGAAAGTGATGTCCTGAATGGAGGGCTGGTTCTTCGCCGTCAGGTGTTCGATCTCGAGGATCACCTCTTTCGGCTGGTTGGTCTTTTCCGGGAAACGCTGGGTCAGTTCACGGCCGACCATCATGCCGATGATCTGATCCATGGTCATGCCCTTGAGCGGCTGGGTTGCCACCCACTGGCCATCCCGCAATATGGTGATCTCGTCACAGAGCTGGAAGATCTCCTCCATCTTGTGAGAGATGTAGACGATGCCGCACCCCTTATCCTTCAACTTGTTGATGATCTTGAAGAGGTGGTTCACCTCTTTCTCGGTCAGGGAGGAGGTGGGTTCGTCCATGATGACGATCTTGGCATCGTAGGAGAACGCCTTGGCGATCTCGATCATCTGCATCTGGGAGACCGACAGGGTCGCGACCTTCACCTTGGGATCGATGTCGATATCCAGCTCATCAAAGATGCGCTTGGTGTCGTCATACATCTTGCCGTGGTCGATAAACCACCCCTTGGTGGGGTAGCGGCCGAGCCACATGTTGTCCATCACGGTACGCTGCAGCACCAGGTTGAGCTCCTGATGCACCATGGAGACGCCATTCTCCAGCGCCTCTTTGGAGGAGGTGAAGTTGATCTCCTGCCCCTTGAAGAAGATCTTGCCCTGATCCTTCTCGTAAATGCCGAACAGGCACTTGAGCAGTGTGGATTTTCCCGCTCCGTTCTCGCCCATCAACGCATGCACAGAATGAGGACGGACCCGTAAATTGACATTATCGAGTGCCTTGACGCCGGGAAAGCTCTTACTGACGTCAATCATCTCCAACAGCCATTCTGATTGTTGCTGTGTTGTCATATCAGCCATCACATCTGGTTGAAAAAAGGGCAAGGGGATCTCCCTTGCCCTGGAGGGGGGAATTACTCGAATTGGGACAGGTTGTCTTTATCCACACCGACGTAGGCAACACGTACTACCTTGTCGACGATATTCCACTTGGTGCCTTCACCGGCCGGTTTGCCTTCAGCCAGGTTCTTGGTCAGCTCGAAGGTGGCTTTGGCCTGGTTGGCCGCATCGTTCAGCACGGTACCCGCCATGGCACCGCTCTTGACCATGGCCAGCGCTTCCGGCAGCGCATCGACGCCGAATACCGGAATGGCAGTCTTGCCCTGGGCTTTCAGTGATTCGACTGCGCCCATTGCCATGCCGTCGTTGTTGGCGATGACCACTTCGATCTTGTTGGCGTTGGGGCCGGAGATCCAGGCGTCCATCTTGTCTTTCGCCATGGCGGTATCCCACATACCGGTATCCATGTGCAGTTGTTCAGTCTTGACGCCGCCATCGTTCAGGGTCTTGACCACGTAGGAGGTGCGCGCTTCGGCATCCGGGTGGCCCGGCTCCCCTTTCAGCAGCACGAACTGGATCACGCCATCCTTGTTCAGATCCCACTCCGGATGGGCTTTCCAGTGTTTGGCAATCAGCTGGCCCTGGATGATCCCTGACTCCTTGGAGTCGGTACCCACGTAGTAGGCCTTGTCGTAGCTGGCCAGATCGGTAGCGCTCGGCTCCTTGTTGTAGAAGACCACCGGGATATCTTCGCCACGGGCTTTCTCAATCACTACCGGCGCCGCAGCCGGGTCAACCAGGTTGATGGCCAGCGCCTTCACCCCTTTGGCCAGCAGCACGTCGATCTGGTCGTTCTGCTTGGACTGGTCGTTCTGGGAGTCGTTCATCAGCAGTTCCACCCCCGGAGTGGCTGCCGCCTCCTTCTCGATGGCCTTGCGCACGACCGCCATGAAGTTGTCGTCATATTTGTAAACGGTCACCCCGATACGGGTATCAGCCTGGGCATTGGCTCCAGCCATCATGCCCATCAGCAGGGCGGCAACTGTGGTCAGTTTTTTCATTATGTGTGCTCCGATGTGTCTATCTGTGTTGTAGGGTGGCGAGCAATTGAGCAAGCGCCAATTAATGTAATCAGTTTGTTGTCATTTCTTCTGTGATCATGACGACAAAATGAAAACGATTACACTCTGTTACATTGAAACTTTGTTTTTATTTTTCAAATGCATATGAATAAAAATCAGTTTTGAGACTCAATCATTTCCACAGCATTGAGGCTAGTCGTTACTGGCCTGTTGTCAAAATGGCGCACTGGCCAGGCAGTCCCCTCAATAGCTGGCTTAACGGAGAGTGCAGCCCCAACGGTAACGATGCTCGAGCAGTTGATACTCGGGACGCACGCTCTGGCTCCAGGAGTCATCTCCGCCCACTCCCATGTGAGCACCATCGAGACAGACCCACAGCCCCTCCTCTGCCACCAGATCGCTCTGGTGACGAGCAGCGGCCAGCTGTTGCTGACTGAAGCGGCTGGCACTGAAATGGAAGCTGCCGCTCACCGTCGTGCTGCCCAACTGCAACTGGCGGGTATCGCAGCGCAAGCCGTTGTCGCTCGGGAAGATGTAAGGGGTATGCATGGCCTCCAGCGGCAGGCTCCAGCGACCGAGATCGGCGCCCAGCAGGCGATCCGGATAGTTCTCGTGCGGCCCACGCCCCAGCCATTCTGCTCGCGCTGGCACCTCGGCCAGATGAAGCAGCAGACCGATCCGCGGCAGCGAAGGCAGCACCTGCGCCAGCTCGGTCTCTATCTCAAGGCTCATGGCGCCATCGTCGGTAAAGCGATGATGCCAGTGACTCACCAGCAGCAGCTCATCGTGGTGGAAGTAACCATGGCTGACCCGGATATCCCCTCCGACGACCGCGATCCCCAGACAGCGGTGCTGCCACTGACCGAGGCCACAACCCTGCCAGCGAGCAATCCAGGAGTTGGGGTCGGCGTGATCCGCTTCGCTGGTGCCGATGTCGTTGTCGAGCGGCGCCCGATAGAAGTGATCCATGATCGGCGCCAGCAGCTGCTCCTGCCCCGATTTTTGCCAACTGGTGATACGGCCGCTCTGCTTGTCGAGCCACCACTGGCTGTTTGCGGCGGTGATCCGCCAGCCATCCGGCTGCTCGCTCAGGGTGGCGGCAGCGGCGGGAGCAGGCAGAGCAAGGGGGGTCGGCAGGGTGAACTGCTGACGGGCGACCTTGTGATCCGCCTGCGACCAGGGGGTGGCCTGCGGCTGAACGATGGCCAGATCGAGCCAGGCCAGTGAACCTGCCGCAAAGGTGGGCAACGCCTCGCTCAGGGTCAACTCGACCATCCCCTGTGGCGCCAGCTCAAGGGAAACGTCCCCCTGCTGCTGCACATGACCGTTCTCGCACAGCTGCCAGCAAAGCCGCTCGTTGTCGGTTTCCCGGAACAGGTATTCGCTCTCGATCCGCACCCGCAGCGGGGTGTGCTCGAGCAGGGTGAAGTGGAACGGCTGCTGGGCACGCTTAGCCTCGCACAGGGCGGGATGGGGGGTGCGATCCGGGAACAGCAGACCGTTGCAGCAGAACTGGCGATCGTTTTGCACATCACCAAAATCGCCGCCATAGCCCCAGTAGTGGCGACCATCGGCGGTGTATTTGTCGAGCCCCTGATCGACCCAATCCCAGACAAACCCGCCTTGCAGACGTGGATGATCGCGAAACTCCTGCCAATAGTGGGCATAACCCCCCAGACTGTTGCCCATGGCGTGGGCATATTCGCAGAGGATCAACGGCCGGTGCTCGCCGGGCAGGCCGATCCACTTGGCCAGCGCCCACTTGGGCACCGCCGGGAAGGGTTGATCCTGATGGGTTCTGGCATACATGGGGCAGATGATGTCGGTGGCCGGGGTATCGGCCCCCCCCCCCTCGTACTGCACCGGGCGGCTCGGGTCGCTGCGCTTGATCCAGCCATACATGGCATCGTGGGCCGGGCCGTAACCCGACTCGTTGCCCAGCGACCAGATGATGATCGAGGGGTTGTTGAAATCCCGTGCCACCATGCGGGTCGCCCGCTCCAGAAAGGCGTTACTCCAGGCGGGATCCCGCGTCAGCCGCCCCATGGGGGTCATGCCGTGGGTCTCCAGATTCGCCTCGTCCACCACATAGAGGCCGAGCCGATCGCACAGGCGATAGAAGTCGGGGTGGTTGGGATAATGGGAGCAGCGCACCGCGTTGAAGTTATGGCGCTTCATCAGCAGCAGATCCCGCTCCATGGTGGCACGATCGATGGCATAACCCTTGGCGGGATGGTGTTCATGACGGTTGGCACCGCGAACAAGCAGCGGCTGACCATTGACCCGCAGCAGACCGCCACAGATCTCCACCACCCGAAAGCCCACATCGCACGCCTCGCTCTCGATGGCCTGGCCCTGCTCGTCCAGTAACGTCAGGGTAAGGCGATAGAGATGGGGCGTCTCGGCGCTCCACTTGCGCGGCGCAGCTACATCGAGCCACAGCTCGGCGCGATCGTCATAAGCCCCTTTTTCGTCAATGACTTGGGTGCCAATCGGCTGGCGCAGGGTCGCGACCCGCTCGCCACCGTCATAGAGATTGGCCTCCACCGACAGCCCAGCCCCATTGGCAACTTGCAGGGCAATCTTGAGACGGCCATCCCGATAGCAGGCATCCAGCTCAGGGGTCACCCGCATATCCATCAGATGGCGGGACGGTTTGTGCAGCAGGCCGACGGAGCGGAAGATCCCCGACAGCCACCACATATCCTGATCTTCCAGATAGGAGCCGTCGGACCAGCGCAGCACCAGCACCGCCAACCGGTTGCGACCGCTCTGCAGATATGGGGTCAGATCGAATTCGGCGGGCAGCCGGCTGTCCTGAGAGTAACCTACCCAGCGGCCGTTGCAGAAGAGGTGGAAGGCACTGCTAACCCCGTCGAAGATGATCCGGCTCTGGCCGCTTGCCAGCCAGTCGGAGGGCAGTTCGAACTCACGGGAGTAGCAACCGGTGGGGTTCTCTGCCGGCACCCGGGGTGGATCGCAGGGAAAGGGGTACTTGATATTGGTGTAGATGGGGCCATCGGTGAGCGGCCGCGCAGCTGGATAGGCAGCATCCAGCTGCCAGTTGCCCGGCACTGTAATGGGGCAGGCATCCACCAGATCCTGAGCCAGCCAGCTCTCGGGCACCCGCTCGGGAGCGGCAAAGAAGGAGAAGCGCCACTCGCCATCGAGCAAGAGACGGGAGGAAGAGGCCAAATCACCTCTGGCATCCGCTTCGCTGCGCCAGCTGAACATGGGGGTATGGGCAGCCAGCCGGTTTACCGACGTAATGGCCTGAGTCTGCCAATCCTGACGCGCCACTATCTCCCTGAGCATTCACTCTCTCCCTACTGATTGGAAAACGTATTCAGTCTAGAGAAGTATGACGCAGGGAACGGCGATCTCGCTCACACAGATGTAAACGATTACACTTAATTTGTTAAGTAAAGCGGAGTAAAAATGATTAAAAATAGGTAAAACAATAACTGTGCAATAAACGGCCCCGAACAGGGCCGCAAAAGGGGGCTATACGGCCCGAACCGGTGCCACCGAGTGGCGATTGATCAGGGTGGGGGTATAGATCCGGCTCTGGGTCGCGTCACTCTCCCCCGCCGCCAGCTGAATGGCCAGCTTGGCCGCCTGGGCCGCCATCAGCTCGATGGGATAGCGCATGGTGGAGAGCTTGGGGCGCAGATATCTGGCATAGATGATGTCATCGAAGCCCACCACCGAGACCTCCTCCGGCACTCGCAGGCCGTTGTCCGCCAGCACGGAGATGGCGCCCGCCGCCATGGCATCGTTATAGGCAACCACAGCGGTCACCTTGAGCCCCTTGGCCAGCAGATTGAGCATGGCGCGCTCGCCCCCCTCCTCGTTCGGCGTGCCGCTCTCGATAAGCTCTGGATCGGCTGCCAGACCAGCTTCCATCAGCCCATCCTGATAACCTTGCAGACGCAAGGTGGCATCCTCGATGGCGTGATCCGAGCTGATAAAGGCGATATAGCGGTGACCCAGCTCGATCAGATGACGGGTCGCCGTGGCGGCACCCAGCCGGTTGTTGAGGGCGATGCAGCGCCCCCTGAGGGCCGGAATATCGCGGTTGATCAGCACCATACCGGGCACCCGCATGGCGTAATCGCACAATTCCTCGTCGCTCAGCGCCTTGCTGTGCACCACCAGCGCCTCGCAGCGCTTGCCGATCAGCAGCTCGATCGCCTCACGCTCCTGACGCGCCTTGTGAAAACCGTTACCCATCAGCAGGTGGAGGTTCTGCTCGACGGCGATGCCGGAGACCCCCTTCACCAGCGCACCGAAGAAGGGATCGGCCACGTCACCGACCACCACACCCATGGTGTCGCAGGTCTGGCTGACCAGTGCCCGCGCGTTGGCGTTGGGGGTGTAGCCCAGTTCGGCCATGGCCTTCTGCACCACTTCACGAGACGCGGCGCTGGCCTTGGGGGAGTTGTTCATCACCCGTGAAACCGTTGCCACCGACACATTGGCCAAACGGGCGACATCCTTGATGGTACTCATGCTGTTTTCACTTATTTCACTCTGCGACAGATGGACCATTATACCGACCAACCCCATTGAAAACAGGGGATAACGCACGATCTGCCAGAGAAGCGATCACAAAAACAGTGTAATCGTTTACACTATTTTGCAAGCAAGTTCACAGTTTGCAAGCCAACCCCTCGGCTAGACTGCTTGCAGCGTCATTTTCAGTGGAGAGCAAGATGAAGGTTCTGGTCACCGGCGGCTGCGGATATATCGGCAGCCACACCTCTCTGGCCCTGCAAGCCGCAGGCATGACCCCGGTCGTGGTGGACAACCTCTGCAACAGCAAGCGCAGCGTGTTGACTCGAGTCGCCGCTATCAGCGGCCAGCAACCCGTGTTCTATCAAGGGGATATTCGCGATGCCGCCCTGCTGGACCGGATCTTCGCCGAGCAGCAGATCGACGCAGTAATCCACTTTGCCGCCCTCAAGGCGGTCGGCGAGTCGACCCGCATTCCACTGGATTACTACGAGAACAACCTCGGCGGCACCCTCACCCTGCTGCAGGCGATGAAACGGGCCGGGGTGCACAATCTGGTGCTCAGCTCCTCGGCTACCGTCTACGGCGATCCCGCCAGTCTGCCGATCCGCGAGGATTTCCCCCGCAGCGCCACCAACCCCTACGGGCGCTCCAAGCTGATCATCGAGGAGATCCTCGAGGATCTGCAGCTGGCCGAGCCGCACTGGAGCATGACCCTGCTGCGCTACTTCAACCCGGTCGGCGCCCACGAGTCGGGCACTATGGGGGAAGATCCACAAGGCATTCCCAACAATCTGATGCCCTATATCACTCAGGTCGCCATCGGCCGTCGCGACTGCCTGTCGGTCTTTGGAAACGATTACCCAACTGTTGATGGCACCGGCGTGCGCGACTACATCCATGTGATGGATCTCGCCGAGGGGCACGTCAAGGCACTGCAACACTGCGCCGGCAAGGGTGGCGTGCACACCTACAACCTGGGCACAGGCCAGGGCCAGAGCGTATTGCAGCTGGTCGCCGCCTTCTCCAATGCCTGCGGCAAGCCGCTGCCGTTTCGCATCGAACCGCGCCGCCCGGGCGACATCGCCGCCTGCTGGGCCGATCCGGCCAAGGCCGAGCGCGAGCTGGGCTGGCAGGCAACCCGGGACATAGACGCCATGTGCGCCGACAGCTGGCGCTGGCAATCCGCCAACCCGAACGGTTACGAGGAGTAGGCCTGCCTGCTCCCTGTTAATAGACGACCTTATTTTTCAATACCTTATTCAGGAGAGATGATGTTCAACCCCGTCGATCATCCCCATCGCCGCTTCAACCCGCTCACCGGCCAGTATGTGCTGGTCTCCCCCCACCGGGCCAAACGCCCCTGGCAGGGACAGGTAGAGAAGGTGAGTCAGGCCCCCAAACAGGCCCACGATCCCGACTGCTTCCTCTGCGCGGGCAACACCCGGGTCACTGGCGACATCAACCCCGACTACAAGGGCACCTTCGTCTTTACCAACGACTTCGCCGCTCTGATGCAAGATACCCCGGCCGCCGATAGTGCCAGCGATCCCCTGTTGAAGCTGGAAGCCGCCCGCGGCACCAGCCGGGTGATCTGCTTCTCGCCGGATCACGGCAAGACCCTGCCCGAGCTGCCGCTGCCCGCCATCGAAGGGGCGATCACCACCTGGATGGATCAGGTCGCCGAGCTGTCGGCCCAGTGGGAGTGGGTGCAGGTCTTTGAAAACAAAGGGGCCGTCATGGGCTGCTCCAACCCGCACCCCCACGGCCAGATCTGGGGCAGCGACTTCCTGCCCAACGAGATCGCCCGCGAAGAGCAGCACCAGCGTGACTGGCTGGCCGAGCATGGCCGTCCCATGCTGCTGGAGTATGTGGAGCGGGAGCTGGCGGATCGCTCGCGCATTGTGGTGGAGACCGAGCACTGGCTCGCCGTAGTTCCCTTCTGGGCCGCCTGGCCGTTCGAAACCCTGCTGCTGCCCAAGGCGCACGTCCCCTCCATGCTCAACCTGACCCAAGCCCAGCAACAGGATCTGGCGGTGGCGCTCAAGGAGCTCACCAGCCGCTACGACAACCTGTTCGAGTGCAGCTTCCCCTACTCCATGGGCTGGCACTTTGCGCCGCCCAAATCGGATTGCCCCGAGGCGTGGCAGCTGCATGCACACTTCTATCCGCCCCTGCTGCGCTCCGCCACCGTACGCAAATTCATGGTCGGCTTCGAGATGCTGGCCGAAACCCAGCGCGACCTGACTCCGGAGCAGGCCGCCGAGCGGCTGCGCGCGCTGAGCCCCATTCACTACAACCAGACCAATCAAACCAATGAGGAGGCCCTATGACCCCGAGCCAACGCGTCAGCACCGTTTTTGCCGAGCAATTTGCCAAAGCGCCCGATCTGCTGGTGCGCGCCCCCGGCCGCGTCAACCTCATCGGTGAACATACCGACTACAACGACGGCTTCGTACTGCCCTGCGCCATCGACTACGAGACCTGCGTTGCCATCGGCCTGCGCGATGACCGGCAAGTACAGGTGATCGCCGCCGACTACGACAACCAGCGCGACCAGTTCGACCTCGACCAGCCCATCGAGCACCACCCCAGCCAGCGCTGGAGCGACTACATCCGCGGCGTGGTGAAATATCTGCAGGAGCGCGGTTATGCCCTGCGCGGCCTCGATCTGGTGGTTTCCGGCAATGTGCCGCAGGGGGCTGGGCTCTCCTCCTCCGCCTCGCTGGAAGTGGCCATCGGTCAGGCCTTCAAGGAGGCGCTGGGGCTCGATATCAACCAAGCGGAGATCGCCCTCAACGGTCAGCAGGCGGAGAACAAGTTCGTCGGCTGCAACTGCGGCATCATGGATCAGATGATATCCGCCAGCGGCAAAACCGATCACGCCCTGCTGCTCGACTGCCGCTCGCTGGAGACCCGCCTCATTCCCATGCCTACCGATCTGGCGGTGCTGATCGTCAACTCCAATGTGCGCCGCGGTCTGGTAGACAGCGAATACAACACCCGTCGCCAGCAGTGCGAAGCGGCCGCCCGCCACTACGGGGTCAAGGCGCTGCGCGATCTCGATCTGGCGGCTCTCGAAGCAGGCAAGGCAGGACTGGATGAGGTCTGCTACCGCCGAGCGCGCCACGTGGTAGGCGACAATACCCGCACCCTGGCCGCCGCCGATGCGCTGGCACAAGGGGATCTGGTTCGTCTCGGCGAGCTGATGGCCGATTCACACGCCGCCATGCGCGATGACTTCGAAATCACAGTGCCCGCCATCGACGGTCTGGTGGAGATCATCAAGGCCAGGATCGGCACCGAAGGCGGCGTACGGATGACTGGCGGCGGCTTCGGCGGCTGCGTGGTCGCCCTGCTGCGCCCCGAGAAGGTGGCCGAGGTGATCGCCGCGGTTGAAGCCGAGTATCCGACCCGCTTCGGCCTCAAGGCTGACTGCTACGTCTGCTCTGCCAGCGCCGGTGCAGGGGGCATCGCATGAAAGAGTTCCATCTGCAGAATGCAGCCGGCCTGCGGTTGAGCGTGCTCGATTTCGGGGCTACGCTCACCGCCCTCGAGATCCCGATCAATGGCACCTATCGCAATGTGCTGCTGTCTTGTGATCCGCTGGATTACCCCAATCAACGCTCTTATTTAGGGGCGATAGTAGGACGCTTTGCCAATCGCATCGGCAACGCCCGCCTAGAGCGAGCAGGGCAAGAGTGGCAACTAGACGCCAACGAGGGCACCACCTGCCTGCACGGGGGCAGTGACTCTCTGCACAACCGGGAGTGGCAACTGGACGGGCTGGCGGAAGATCGCATCCGTCTGCAAACTCGGCTGGCCGATGGCGAACAGGGTTTCCCTGGTAATCTGGACGTCACCGTAGAATACCGGCTGGAGCAGACCGATCTGGTGATCGAGCTGAGCGCCACCACAGATGCTCCGACCCCGGTCAATCTCACCAGCCATGCCTATTTCAACCTGGATGGTGGTGATGTGCGTGATCACCACATCATCATTAATGCAGACCGCTATCTGCCAACCGATGAACACTCGCTGCCGCTTGGTATTGCGCCGGTCGAAGGAGTATTCGATCTACGCCATGGCAAGCGGGTCGGAGAACAGTGGATGGCACATGCGCAGCAAAAAAAATGTCTGGGATTCGACCACTGTTTCTTGTTTGTTGATGCCTCGCCCTCACCACAAGCCACCCTGATGGCAGGGGATGGCAGCCTGTGTATGGAGATGTACACCAATCAGCCAGGCGTCCAGCTCTACACCGGCAACTGGTTGGCTGGCACCCCAAAACGCGGGGGGGGACATTGGGGCAACTATCAGGGGCTCTGCCTGGAAGCACAGCAAGTGCCAGATAGTCCGAACCGTCCAGAATTAGGTAACCCATGGTTGGAGCCAGGAGAACGCTATCAGCACATAACCCGTTATCGGCTCATTCCGGTTATGGCTTGACCCACTGAAGGGGCGCGTCAAGGCGCCCCTTTGTCGCATCTCTCCCGCCCGGCTTATTCAACACAACCAAGAAAGAAGCATGCTACGGCTTGGCATCATTACGATATCAGCCACCGCGTGCAGTGCTGATGGGGGTATGGCTTTCAGAGTGACGTTGACCTGCTCGTGTCGGGTAAAGTCATTGAGTACCCATTATGTGCTTTACATTCTTACCGCCAACCACACAACTTGGCAGGCATGACGGGAACATATCGGCACGCCCTGTGGCATAAGGAACCACTACGCAACAGGTTTTCGAGAGAGGATCAAATTTTGTTAACTGGCTGACCCTTGGTCGAGGCACGGATCAGCAACTCCCCTTCCAGCTTCATCAGTAAAGCGATGGGCTTCTCTCCTTGGGCCAGTTGCAACAAGGTGTCCACCGCCAGTTTACCCATCTCGTCGTAAGGTAGTTCGATAGAACTCAAAGGGGGCTCCATTTCGCAGGCCAGCATCTGGTTATCATGGCCCGCCACCAGAATGTCTTCCGGGATGCGCAATCCCGCCTCGGCTATCGCCTGGTAACAACCCTGAGCCATGTAATCACTGCAACAGAAGATACCATCAGGCGGCTGAGGCAGCGCCAGCAGTTGCCGAGTCTGTTCATAAGCCTCATGTAGCGACCAGTTGCCCACGCGCACCCATTGTGGATCCGGTATCAAATCGTGGTTGATCAACGCCTGACGATACCCCTCCAGCCGCAGACTATTTGCCTCCATCCATGGCTCCCCCTGAATAAGAGCCACTCGTTTGCAGCCTTGCTCCAACAGGTGCGCCGTCACCTTGTAACCCGCCAGCTTATCGGCAGGCAGGATGGAATAACTTTCGGACGAGCCACTGCCCTCCAGGTAGCAGTTGAGCAAAACGGTAGGCACCTGTGGGGAGAGCTCCATCTCGGCAAGTTGTCGTGTCATGGAAGAGGCAAAAATCATCCCCAGATAATCCCCCTGATTGATCTCCTGCTCGATCAACTTGGTGAGCTCCGCGCTGTTGCGATAATCGAATGTAACCAGCATGCGATCTGCCTCCCAAGCGCGTTCATTGCAGGCATTGATCGCATCCAGAAAAGGGTCATATGGAGTCAGACCATTGAAAACAAAAGCTATTTTTCTAGCAGATGGTCCCTTGGGTAGATGTTCAGCTCGCTTATGCTGGTAACCCAGTTCGGCCGCTTTTTCAAGCACTCTACGCCGCGTTTCCTCCGCCAGTTTGATGGTGGTTGAACCATTGAGCACCAGTGAAACCGTTGATTGGGAAACACCTGCAGCTGCAGCGATGGCGCTCATGGTGATGCGTTTACTATTCATTGATATGGCCATAGTTTGAGCAGTACCGCCCAGATAATAATATTAATTATTTATCTTTTATCATGACTCATGATTACGGACATGAGCAAGCAGCACAACAGCCCGCAAGGACGATAGAGGGGTTTCGGTTATCGTCCCGAGTACAGATGGCTCGCCAGTCATGCCTGTTAACCCCCTAAATTTGTTCATTTTGTGACTAATCCCTGAATTCTGTCCTTCATGATTTGCAACTAAAGATATTAGCTAATATTAATTGCTATAAGTTTAAATAATTAGTTGCAAGGATATCCGATGGCGATACAACAGTGGTCAACAGAACGAGCTTGGCAATGGTGGAACAAACAACCTTGGCTATTGGGCTTCAACTATCTCCCCCGCACAGCGGTCAACTGGACCGAAATGTGGCAGGGAGAAACCTTCGACCCAGTCACCATTGACCAGGAACTGGGTTGGGCCAACAAACTGGGCTACAACACCCTGCGAACCAATCTGCCCTTTATCGTCTGGCAGCATGATCGGGATGGCCTGCTCGCGCGCATTGAGCAGTTCCTTGGCCTGTGTAGCAAGCACAATATCCGCGTGATGATGACCTTGATGGATGACTGTGGCTTCTCCGGCGATCACCCCTATCTGGGCCGCCAGCAACCACCTCGGGAAGATGTACACAATAGCCAGGCGGCGGCCAGTCCCGGTCGGAATGTCGTCATTGACCCGACCCAATGGCGCGAAGTGGAACACTATATTCGCGACCTGATACGTACATTTGCACAGGATGAGCGGATCTTTATCTGGGATCTGTACAATGAGCCGACCAACCGGGGCATCTTTTCGGAAGGCGATGTCGAGGTGCGTTTCGATGAGTCGCTGGAGACATATGCCCACTATCTGATGGAGTTGGCTTTTGTCTGGGCCCGAGAAGAGAACCCCTCCCAGCCACTCACCGTCGGCGCGTGGCATGCACCCTACAGCATCGGTCAGGGGGATTCGGAATTTACTCCGGAAAACACCTTTACTCATCCGACCGACCTGCGCGCTATGGAGCTATCGGATGTCATCACTTTCCACTCCTATCAGCGTATGGAGGGGCTGAAAATCTCTCTGGATGTGGTCAGCAAATATCGCCGCCCGCTCCTCTGCACAGAGTGGCTGGCCAGGCATGTCGGCAGCGTGATGGAACAACAACTGCCACTCTTCAAAGAGTTAAAAATAGGTGCCTATCAATGGGGTCTGGTAAAAGGGAAGACGCAAACTCACCTGCCATGGCCTTTCGTTCGCAATATCGACCCCGATTTCCGCAGGGTCTGGTTTCACGACCTGCTGGAGGAGGATGGTACCCCCTACTCTGCCAGTGAAATAGAACTGCTCCGCACATTGACCCGTTCATAACGCAAAAGAGGACGCCACCCTAGTGGCGCCCCTCACAACACATTCATGTTGGGAAAGGTTGGCAGATGACAGATCAAAAGATACACAATAGAGAGCTGGTGGGATATTTCAGCTATGCCGTCGGGCAATGCCTCAGTTTCGGCCTGGTGGGATCATTTATCCTCTATTTTTACACCGATATCCTTGGAATATCGCCCGCTGCAGCTGGGGCTATTTTCCTCATTGCCAGAGTATGGGATGCCATCAACGATCCTATTATCGCTGGTTATATGGACACTCTTAATTTCAAACGTGGCAAATTCACGCCATATATGCTTTTCGTTCCCTTCTTGATTGCCGGGATCACCTCTCTCAGCTTCATTGGCATGGATTTACCCATGACCACCAAGGTAGCTTATGCAGCAGTCACCTATATCGCGTGGGGGATGATATACACCTTGTCTGATGTACCTTTCTGGACCATGTCATCGGTCATGAGCCAAGAGCCACAGGAGCGAGCCAAGGCCGTAACCGTCGCCATGTTGGGCGTCAATATCGGCATTGGCAGTGCTTCCATCATATTCCCGAAGCTCACCGAACTGTTTGCTGCAACCAGCAGCACCAAGGGCTACATGGAAGGTGCCATCTGCCTGATGCTGATCGCCCTGCCGCTGATGGTGCTCGGAGCAAGCCAGATGAAAGAGCGCATCAAGCCCAATCCGAATGACAAGATCACCATTAGGGACTCTTTCCGCGTCCTGCGTTCCAACAAACCGTTGGCGTATGTACTTGGCGCCTTCTTCTGTAACGTGTTCTTTAATCTGGCCACCGGGCTCTACATTTTCTTCTTCACCTACAACATGGGTGATGTCGGGCTGCTCTCGGTGATGGGCTCTATCGGTGTGGCAACCTCTATGGCCTGTATGCTGATGCCGATATTGACCAGCAAGCTCAGGAAACGTGATCTCTTCCTGCTACTCACTCTGCTGGAGATTGCATTACGCATCGGTTTCTATACGACAGGCTACGACAATCTGATAATGGTGTTCGGCTTCCTCGCCTTGATCCATGCGGCCAACGTCATCACCAATCCACTTATCTCGGCCATGTTGAGTGAGACCATCGAATATGCAGAACTAAAGTCTGGCCGCCGTTGCGCTGCCATCGCGTTCTCGGGGCAGACCTTTACCGGCAAACTGGCTTGGGCCATCGCAGGTGGTATTTCCGGTACCCTGCTGATCTGGCTTGGCTATCAATCGAATGCGGCACAGACTCAGGCTACGATGGACGGACTATTTATCTGTATATCACTTGTGCCGATATTGGGTAGCATATTACGGGTGATGATCATGACCCGCTACAATTTCACCGAAGATAAGCACGCCAAAGTACGTCATGCTCTAAATAAATGGCGATCCATTTCGTCTCTTTAACATAAAAAAATGAATGCTTTACCATAAAATATACGCCAGTCGAATTGAGCGCCTCTATCCATTCAACTTGACTGGCAAATTCCATTCAAGAACATGAAAACTACAATGATTGATAAATTATTTTTTCGTTGCATTGCGCATAGGAAAAGCAATCAACATAAGTTACATGAATCATCGAAAGCCACTGGGTAAACTTTTGCTGAAGTATATTACACGATAATAAATATCCATTGCCTCCATTGGTCTTTGAGGAGTTCAAATTTGTCGGTTTATTTCTGGCACAATATCGTTATTGTGCCAATCGCTCTCTGCGTTCTGGTTTTCTGGCTCGACACCGCCAACCTCGGTCTCTGTGCAGCCTTTCTGACCACAGGATCTTTTGCCTTGCAAGTTATACACATAATAAAGACCCAAGAAACCAGGGCCATCTCAACCAATATGTATCTGGTCTTCAGCTGTGGCGTACTTCTATGGTTGATCTACGGCCTGCGCACTAACGACATGCCCATCACCATAGCAAACAGCATCACTCTCGCTCTGGCCTGCGCCGTCCTGATGCTCAAGCTGCGTAACGAAAGGAACTGATGAGCATTCATACAACCTGGGGCTGGCACTCGGGGATCACGACGGCTTCTGTCTTGAGACGCAACAGCTGCCGGACAGCCCCAATCGGCCCGAGCTGGGCAACCCCTGGCTGCTGCCGGGCGGGCGTTATCACCACCAGACCCGCTACCGTTTTATCCGCGACTGACTTAAAGGTTTCATGATTTTTACATAGCCTCAGCAGTCACTATCGAGCAAGATAAGCCGCCCCGAGACCCTCCCGGGGCGTTTTTACATCAACGAAGTTAAGGATTGTTTGTTCGATGACTGACACCTATAGCCTGCTGGTCGCCTTTATTCTGGGCGTCGTCGAGGGGCTGACCGAGTTCCTCCCCGTCTCCTCCACCGGCCACATGATTATCGTCGGCCATCTGCTGGGCTTTGAAGGGCCCAAGGCTGCCACTTTCGAAGTGGTGATCCAGCTTGGCTCCATCCTCGCCGTGGTCGCCGTCTTCTGGCGCCGCCTGTTTGGCCTGATTGGCATCCACTTCGGCCAGAAGCCGTCCCGGGATCACGCCACCCTGTCGCTGATCCACGTCATCCTCGGCATGCTGCCCGCCATCGTGGTCGGTCTGGCCATCCACAGCTGGATCAAGGCCAACCTGTTTGGTCCACAGACCGTGATGTACGCGCTGGTCGCGGGGGGCATCCTGCTCATCATCGCCGAGAAGTTCCGCCCGGCCGTCACAGCTGAAACCCTTGATGACATCAGCTACAAGCAGGCGTTCGGCATCGGTCTGTTCCAGTGTCTGGCCCTGTGGCCCGGCTTCTCCCGCTCCGGCGCCACCATCAGTGGTGGCATGCTGATGGGGATCAGCCGTCACGCCGCCGCCGAGTTCTCCTTCATCATGGCGGTGCCCATGATGGTGGCGGCCAGCGGGCTTGATCTCTACAAGAGCCGCGATTTTCTCTCGATGGCCGACTTCCCGATGTTTGCCGTGGGCTTTATCACCGCTTTCGTGGTAGCGATGTTTGCGATCAAGACCTTCCTGACATTGATCCGCCGCATCGACTTTATCCCGTTCGCTATCTACCGCTTTATCGTGGCATTCGCCGTCTATCTGGTGTTTGTCGCCTGACCGGCAACCAGCAATCAAATGAAAAAAGGGACCAATCTGGTCCCTTTTTCTATGGCGTCATGGTGCTCAGTAGAGGTGCTGGCTGATGCCATTCAGCAGCCGCGACAGCCCCTTGGTGAACTGCACCGGCGCATCCTGCACCGTGTAGCAGAGGCAGCCATCTGGCGTATGCGGGCTATGGGAGTGGCTGGCATCGCGCCAGATGAAATCTCCCACCTTGTAAAGGGTATCGCCATCCTGAATATTGCCAGCCAGCAGCAGGGTCAGCTCATAGCCCTGATGGGTGTGCTCGGGGATGCGACCGCCCGCTTCGATATGGAGCAGGCTGGCGCGGGCACCCATCTCGTCCAGCGGCAGACTCTGCTGACGAATGGCCCCGATATGGCGCCACTTGGGCGAACGATAGCGGGCCAGCACCCGTGGCAAACGGTAGGCGTGACCGGCTACCTCCAGCTCTCCGGACTGGGCTCGGGGCTGGTCATGTGTTGGCTCGGAGAGGGGCTCTGCCAGCGGCTGGGCCAGAATATCCGCCAGCATGGCGTCGAATCCGGCGTCCAGTCCCACTTCATCGCGGGAGTCCAGCTTGGGCTCTACTGGCGAGGCAAGATATTGCTGCGCCAGCTCCTCTTCGAATGTCTTTAGTCGGGCAGCACAATCGGGGCAGAGTTCACAGTGGGCGGAGAGCCCCACCGCCAGCGGCAGAGGCAGCTCGTCGGCGGCGAAGGCACGCAGCATAGGGTCGGTCGGATGGGCTTTAATCATGGCCTTGCTCCACTTGCTCTTTCAGTTTCTGTAACGCCAGCCGGAGGCGGGACTTGATGGTGCCGAGTGGCACGCCGAGCCGCTCCGCCAACTCCTGCTGGGAGAACTCCTGCAGATAGATGCCACGCACCACCTGCTGTTGCGGCTCCGGCAGGGTGCCCAAATAATGGGCCATCTGACGGGTCAGCACCGCATCTTCCCCCCCGCTCATGTGCTCCTCTTCGGCCTGAAACTCCAGCACCGGCCACAGCTCCTCGGCACAGAGATCCTCCTTGCTGGCGCGACGACGGCGCAGCATGTCGAAGCACTGGTTGCGCATCACGGTATAGATCCAGGTGGTCGGCGCCCCCTTCTCGGGGTGGTAGAGACGCGCCTTCTGCCACACCAGCAGCATGGTCTCCTGCACCAGCTCCATGGCGTTGGCTTCGCTGCCGAGGTGGCGCAGGCCGTAGCTGCGAATACGCGGCGCAAAGTGTTGGAACAGGCGGGCAAAAGCAGCCTTGTCAGCCTGCTCTGCCACCCTGATCAGCAGAGATTTGAGGTCGCCATCCGAGTTATCCATCACGGGCGAAGTCCTGCGTATGGTCGAGTGTGGTTGGCCAGTATATGCCATTGCGCCATCCCTTTGGTGTGCTGTCGAACATGCTGTGGTAATGACTGATACGGCTCTGCGGCGCTGGCAGATCAGCAGTTCAGAAAAAAATCAGTGACTGGCCACCAGCACTCCTTTGAGCAGGGCGATGGCGGGCTGATTGTCGGCGGCGGCCAGCAGCAGCTGCTTCTGCTCGGGGGGGATCGGCAGCACCTCCAGCCAGCGCTGTGCCACCCAGTTGCCATCGTCCCAGCGGGGGGCGGGATAGAGGGCGGCATAGTCGGGATAGTCGGCAAACACCTCCCGCAGCGCCTCGACCAGTGGCAGCTGATCGGGATGGAGCCGCCGGGGCGGCCATGCCGGCAGCGAGGTTACCTCACCGATGCGCAGGCCATCCTGCTCCTGCCACAGATCCTCTATCTGCAGCCGCTCCACCCCCTGCACCGTGATCCCGAGCATGCCGTCCGGCAGCCGGTCGAAGTCGATGACGTTGACCCGGGTGGCGATGGGCAGCATGTTGCGCAGGGCGTCAGGCTGGCGCGGATCCACCATGCAGAGGGCAAAGCCCGCCTCCCCCGCTTCGGCCACCATCCGCAGGTATCTGGGTTCGAAGATCCGCAGCGGCATGATGCCGCCGGGCAGCAGGTGGGCTGATAGGGGAAACAGTGCCAGTCGCATCACAAACTCCTTGCTGGGTTACGACTCTAGGTACGTGCAACAGCCAGCGGGAGATCAGTGTCGGGAAAAACCCTTAACAATCAGGGGAAATAGCCTGGACAAGGCGCTTCGATATGCAGTAGAAATGGATAAGCACCATAATTTCCGTCCAATATTCTGGAATATGGCGCCAAACGCAGTGAAATATCCGCCCGACAGCGAGCGACGGGTCATCCCTATAGTTTTCTCGAGCCGATGCGGGTAAAATTCACGCCCTTATATATCAGTCATTTTTCGACGCGCAACCTTGGTGGTCAGTTATGAAAGAGCATATTCATCATCTACTTGAACAAACGGTAGCCAATCTCAAGTCAGCAGGCGTCCTGCCGGCGGACCTGGAAGCCCGCGTGCAAGTAGACCGATGCAAGGAAAAAGCTCACGGTGACCTGGCCACCAACCTGGCCATGCTGCTGGCCAAGCCGGCCCGCAAGAATCCCCGTGAGCTGGCGGCGGCCATCATCGAGCACCTGCCTGCCTCCGACCTGATCGCCAAGGTCGAGATCGCCGGCCCCGGCTTCATCAACTTCTTCTTCGACCAGCGCTGGCTGGCCGGTCAGGTCGAGGCCATGGTGACCTCTGCCAACGCCAACGTACGGTTGCCCACGCCACAAACCGTGGTGGTGGACTACTCCGCCCCCAACGTAGCCAAAGAGATGGCGGTGCACCACATCCGCTCCACCGTACTCGGTGACGTAGCCGCTCGTGCGCTGGAGTTCCTCGGCCACAAGGTGGTGCGAGCCAACCACATCGGTGACTGGGGTACCCAGTTCGGCATGCTGATCGCCTATCTGGAGAAGATGGCCAACGAGAACGCCTCCGACATGGAGCTGCGCGACCTGGAAGCCTTCTACACCCAGGCCAAGCGTTGCTACGACGAAGACGAAGCCTTCGCCGAGCGCGCCCGTAACTACGTGGTGAAACTGCAGGGTGGCGACGAGTACTGCCGTACCATGTGGAAGAAGCTGGTCGACATGACCATGGAGCAGAACCAGCGCAACTACGACCGCCTGAATGTCTCCCTGACCAACAAGGACATCATGGGCGAGTCCATGTACAACGACATGCTGCCGGAGATCGTTGCCGACCTGAAAGCCAAGGGGCTGGCGGTCGAGAGCGAAGGCGCCACCGTTGTCTTCCTGGACGAGTTCAAGAACAAGGATGGCGAGGCCATGGGCGTCATCATCCAGAAGAGCGATGGCGGTTTCCTCTACACCACCACCGACATCGCCTGTGCCAAATACCGTTACGAGACCCTGGGCGCCGACCGTGTCATGTACTTCATCGACTCCCGTCAGCACCAGCACCTGATGCAGGCCTGGACCATCACCCGCAAAGCGGGCTATGTACCGGAATCCGTGCCGCTCGAGCACCACGCCTTTGGCATGATGCTGGGCAAGGATGGTCGTCCCTACAAAACCCGCTCCGGTGGCACCGTCAAGCTGGTCGACCTGCTGAACGAAGCGGAAGAGCGCGCCGCCGCCCTGCTGGAGAGCCGCAACAGCGACCTCTCTGCCGAAGAGAAAGCCCAGGTGGTCAACGCCATCGCCATGGGCGCGGTCAAGTATGCGGATCTCTCCAAGAACCGCACTACCGACTACATCTTCGACTGGGATCTGATGCTCTCCTTTGAAGGCAACACCGCCCCTTACCTGCAGTATGCCTACACCCGTATCCAGTCCATCTTCCGCAAGGCTGGCGTCGATGCCGCTACCCTTACCGGCAATGTGACCCTGAACGAGGAAGCCGAAGAGGTGCTGGCCCAGAAGCTGATCCAGTTCTCCGACGCGGTCAACGGCGTGGCCGACAAAGGCATGCCACACCTGCTCTGTACCTACCTGTACGAGTTGTCCGGCAACTTCATGACCTTCTATGAAGCCTGCCCGATCAACAAGGATGGCGTGGACGAGGCAACCCGTCAGAGCCGTCTGCTGCTGTGCGCCGCCACCGCCAAGGTGCTGAAACTGGGCCTCGGCGTACTGGGCATCCATACCCTGGAGCGCATGTAATAGATGGCAACCCGGGATTATGTCGGCAGCCGCCCACGACGTCGGGCGGGTGGCCGCAATACCAAGAAAGCGGCTCCGCGCCGCTTTCCTGTTATTCCAGTGCTGCTGGTCGTGGCACTGCTGGCAGGCTTTGGTGGCTTCCTTTACATGATCAATGGCAAGGGCAGCGACGCCCCCACCATCGAAGAGCAGGTAAAGGCCAACAAGCCAAAACCACAGAACAACGGGTTGCCACAGGAGAAGTGGAGCTACATCGAACGGCTTGAGAACAAGCAGGTCGATGTTATCGAGCCACCGCCCCAGCCGGGCGTGCTGCCACCGCCCCCCGCCGATACTCTGACCCTGCAGCCGGAAAAGCTGCCGCAACCGGTACCGACCGACATTCCCCAACCGGGGACGCCCATCGGCCAGTCCAAACCCTATCAGACCAATCCGGCGACCACGCCTGACAACGGTGCGCCCGTTGCCAGCGCTCGGGAACAGGTGATCGATCGCCAGGCCGAACGGGAGCGAATGGAGCGGGAGATCCGTGCCGAGCTGGAGCGGGAGCGGGCCGAAGCGGCCAAAGCCAAAGCGGCTAACCCGCCAGCCCAGACCGCAGCCGCCGACAGCGGTCGCTATATGATGCAGTGCGCGGCTCTGCGCTCGCAGGATTCCGCAGAGTCGCTAAAGGCACGTATCGCCTTCACCGCCGGTCTCTCTTCCAGCCTGCAGGTGGTCAACACAGCCAACGGTACCGTCTACAAAGTGATGGTGGGCCCCTTCAACGGCAAGGCGGCCGCCGACGCGGCCAACGGCAAGCTGCAGAGCTCCGGCATCAGCGGCTGCATTGCCAAGAAGGGTTAGCATACTGTCAGGCTGAACCAGCAGAGAACCAGAACATGACAAATTCGAAACAGCCACCAAATGGCCTTCCGGTTTACCGCTTGATTACTGGGCCTGATGACGCGACATTTTGTTTTCGTGTCAGCGAGGCACTAGCTCAAGGCTACACGCTGTATGGTTCTCCCTCGGCGACGTTCAATGGCCAAACTGTGATCGTGTGCCAAGCGGTAGTCTGGTCTGAAACAACATAATGCGGACAGTTTGCAGCAGGGCCGGGTGGCAACACCCGGCCCTGTTCTTTTGGTGTCACTCGCACCCACCCTGATTGCTACCCCGTTTATCCCGACCAAAGGCAGGGTTGAAAAGCCCGTTTGCCATCCCCATCTTTCTTGCCATGCACAGTCAGGCCGTCATTCGGCTCAAGCGAGGTAAGTAAAGTGACTACCATAGTTTCAGTTCGCCGCAACGG
>NZ_JAAKNE010000043.1:0-30081 GCF_049170755.1 Aeromonas sp. 604176 | reverse complement strand
GATGCAACCATGAAACTCTCTACCCAACTCTTGATCGACGGTCAGTTCGTCACCGGTGACGGCCAGGCCGAGCCCATTCTCAACCCGGCCACCGGGGAGCTTCTCGCCTCGGTGCCAGAAGCCTCGTTCGAACAGGTGAACCGGGCGGTGAACGGTGCCCAGCGCGCCTTCGCCCAGTGGAGCCGCACCACCCCGGCAAGCCGCAGCAATCTGCTGCTGCGTCTGGCGGATCTCGTCGAGCGCCACGCCGAGGAGTTTGCGGCGCTGGAATCCCTCAACTGCGGCAAACCCTATCTGGCTGTGCTCAACGACGAGCTGCCCGCGGTGGTGGACTGCTTCCGCTTCTTTGCCGGGGCGGCCCGCTGCCTGCAAGGGCCGCTGGCGGGGGAGTATCTCGAGGGGCACACCAGCATGATCCGCCGTGATCCCATAGGTGTTGTGGGCAGTATCGCCCCCTGGAACTACCCGCTGATGATGGCGGCCTGGAAGATGGCGCCGGTGCTGGCGGCGGGCAATACGGTGGTGCTCAAACCCTCCGAACAGACCCCGCTCACCGCGCTGCGTTTGGCGGAGCTGGCCAGCGAGATCTTCCCCCGCGGCGTTATCAACGTCATCTGCGGGCGGGGCGAGAGTGTAGGGGCGCCGCTGGTGGAGCACCCGCTGGTGCGGATGGTGTCGCTCACCGGCGATATCGCCACCGGCCAGAAGATCCTGCAAAGCGCCGCCCGCACCATGAAACGCACCCACCTTGAACTGGGGGGCAAGGCGCCGGTGATCATCTTCGACGATGCGGATCTGGAGGCGGTGGTGGCAGGCATTCGCACCTTCGGTTTCTACAACGCAGGCCAGGATTGCACCGCCGCCTGCCGTATCTATGCCCAGGGCAAGATCTACGACAAGTTCGTCGCCGCCATGACCGATGCGGTGGCCTCCATCAAGGTGGGAAGCCAGTACGAGGAGGGGGTGGAGATGGGGCCGCTTATCTCGGACAGACAGCGCAACCGGGTCGCCAGCTTTGTCGAGCGGGCCCAGAGCAGCGGTCATGTGGAGGTGACGGCGGGGGGCAAGATCCGTCCCGGCAACGGCTTCTTCTTCGAGCCGACCCTGATTGTCGGGGCCCGGCAGGAGGATGAGATCGTGCGCCGCGAGGTGTTTGGCCCCGTGGTGTCGGTGACCCGTTTCAGCGATGCCGAGCAGGTGGTGCAGTGGGCCAACGACTCGGACTATGGCCTCGCCTCGTCGGTCTGGACCAAAGATCTGAGCCTCGCCAGCAAGGTGGCCAGCCACTTGCAATATGGCTGCACCTGGATCAACACCCACTTCATGCTCACCTCCGAGATGCCCCACGGCGGCATGAAGATGTCGGGCTACGGCAAGGATCTCTCCCTCTATGCGCTGGAGGATTACACAGTGCCGCGCCATATCATGGTCAAGCTGTAGTGGGGATTGGTGAGCGGGTTGTCACAATTTATTTACAACTGTTCCAGGCAGCCGACTCATGGGTCGGCTGCTTTTTTTGTTGCCATTTCGTTACAGTGAAGCCGTGATGAAACGGCAAGGCGCCTTGATGTGGCGCCAGAGGATGGAACCGCTATGGCAACCTTTTACACCGCCCACCAGCCGGATGCTGACGGGGTGATCCACTACAGCAACGAGGAGCATGGTACCTGGCAGATCCTGATCGAACGCCAGTTCGCCGCCCTCGATGGCAAGGGGTGTAACGAATATCTGGCCGGTCTCGACAGGCTGGGGCTGCCCCGTGATCGCATCCCCCAGCTGGCCGAGATCAACGCCGTCTTGCAGCCTGCGACCGGCTGGTCGGTGGCGGCAGTACCTGCACTTATCTCGTTCGATCGCTTCTTCGCCCTGCTGGCCAATCGCCAGTTTCCGGTGGCGACCTTTATCCGGCGCCGCGACGAGCTCGACTACCTGCAAGAGCCCGATATCTTTCACGAGATCTTCGGCCATTGCGCCATGCTGACCAATCCGGCCTTTGCCCACTTCACCCACCTATACGGTCAGTTGGGGCAGCAGGCGAGCAAGGAGCAGCGGGTTTTTCTGGCGCGGCTCTACTGGTTCACCGTGGAGTTTGGCCTCTTGGCAACGCCGGACGGGCTGCGTATCTACGGTGGCGGCATTCTCTCCTCCATCGGCGAGACCGCCTATGCCCTCTGTGGCAAACCGCTGCTGCAACCCTTCGATCTACTGACTGTGCTGCGCACCCCGTATCGCATCGACATCATGCAGCCCACCTATTTTGTGCTGCCGAGTCTCGATCATCTCTACCAGCTGACCGGGGAGGAGATCATGGCTGCTCTGGCCGAGGCCAGTCGGCTTGGCCTCTATCCGCCGCGCTTTGAGGTTCCCGCTGGCAAACAGGCGAGCTGACCAAAAGCAAACAACCCTATTTCATTTTCATTAATTCAAGCAGGAGTAACCCATGTCCGAACTGGCCAGCCAGCAGTGTGAAGCGTGCCGCGCCGATGCCCCCAAGGTGAGCGATGAGGAGCTGCGCGAGCTGATGCAGCTTATTCCCGACTGGCAGCCGCTGGTGGTGGAGGGGGCGCTGCAACTGCGGCGGGAATTTACGTTTCGCAACTTCAAGGATGCGCTGGCGTTTACCAACCGCCTGGGGGAGCTGGCGGAAGCAGAGTTCCATCATCCGGCCATCCTGACCGAGTGGGGGAAGGTGACCGTCAGCTGGTGGACCCACAAGATCGGCGGATTACACCGCAACGACTTCATCATGGCTGCGCGTACAGACCAATTGCCCAGATAATCTGAGAACAGGTTGAGGCGGAGTATCCCCCTTCCTGCATTTCTGACCGAATGGGGGAAGGTGACCGTCAGCTGGTGGATGCATAAGATCGGCGGTTTGCATCGCAACGACTTCATCATGGCGGCGCGCACCGATCAGTTGCTCCGCTAATCGCACCCCACACCAGCGTCATCGGTTGACTCGGGCCTGCCTGCGAAAGCGGGGCAGGCCCGCATTTTTATGGGCTGGCGCTCGCACTGGGGGGATCGAGACTGTATTATCCGCTCATTCATAGAGTTAGCTAGGAAGTGTGTCCCGAATGCGTCTTGAAGTCAGCTGTGAAGACCGCCTGGGCCTGACCCGGGAACTGCTCGACCGCCTGGTGGAGCACAATATCGATCTGCGCGGCATCGAAATCGATACCTCAGGCATCATCTATCTCAACTTTCCCGAGCTGGAGTTCAGTGATTTTCAGCATTTGATGCCGGAGATCCGCCGCATTCCCGGCGTCTACGACGTCAAGACCATCCCTTACATGCCTTCCGAGCGAGAGCACCACGAAATCGAGGCGCTGCTCAAGGCGCTGCCGGATCTGGTCTTCTCTCTCGACAGCAAGGGCAAGGTGACCCAGGCCAATCAGTCTGCCCTCACCACCCTCGGCTTGCCGGTGGAGGAGGTGCGCGGGGTGGCGCTCGGTTCGCTGGTCAAGGGGTTCTCCTTCACCCGCTGGCTGGAGGCGAGCGAGATCAAGCCGCAGACCTGCAAGCTCAGTTTCAATGGCGAAGAGTATCTGGCAGATCTGATGCCGCTGTTCGTGGCAGAAGCCCGCGGCAAGCAGGCGCTGGCCGGTGCCGTGGTGGTGCTCAAATCTGCCCGTCGGGTCGGCCTGCACTTCAGCGCGCTTCATGCGGTGGAAGTGGGAGGCTTCGAGCATCTGCAGGCCGAGAGCCCCAAGATGAAAGAGGTGCTGTCGCAAGCGCGCAAACTGGCGATGCAGGACGCGCCGCTGCTGATTGTCGGTGAGACCGGTACCGGCAAGGAGCTGCTGGCCCGTGCCTGTCACGGGGCCAGCCTGCGCTCCAGCCACCCCTTTATGGCCCTCAACTGCGCCGCCATGCCCGATAACGTGGCCGAGAGCGAGCTGTTTGGTTATGCCCCCGGCGCCTTTGGCAACAACACCGAGGGCAAGCGCGGCGTGCTGGAGCTGGCGAGCGGCGGCACCCTGATGCTGGACGAGATCGGCGACATGTCTCCCCATCTGCAGACCAAGTTTTTGCGGGTGCTGCAGGATGGGGTGTTCCGCCGGGTCGGTGACGAGCAGGAGGTGAAGGTCAACGTGCGTTTCATCTGCACCACCCAGAAGCAGTTGCTGGATCTGGTGCACGAAGGAACCTTCCGCGAGGATCTCTACTATCGCCTCAACGTGCTCAGTCTGACGCTGCCCCCCCTGCGAGAGCGCAAGGCAGACATCATGGTGCTGGCCCAGCAGTTTGTCTCCCGCTTTGCCAGCGAGTTGCAGCGACCCCGTCCGCGCTTTACCCGCAACATGGCCGACTACCTGACCGCCTACCGCTGGCCGGGCAACGTGCGTCAGCTGCGCAACTGTCTCTACCGCGCCATGACACTGCTGGAAGGGGATGAGCTGGGGCCCGAGCAGATCGACCTGCCGGTGGCGGCCGATACCATGCCGCTGATCGACGAGTGGTTTGAGGGGAACCTCGACGATGCGGTGAAGCGCTTCGAGAGCCAGCTGCTGGCCCGGCTCTATCCCGCCTTCCCGTCGACCCGTCAGTTGGCCAAACGCCTGGGCGTGTCGCATACCGCCATCGCCAACAAGCTGCGGGAATATGGCATCAGCAAGAAGTAAGTTGTTCCGGATGCCAGCCAACAGAGAGCCCGTCACCAGACGGGCTCTCTGTTTTCTTTACACGGCTTCCGGGCGGGAGGGCTTCGGGAGACTTGTCAGGCCAGTGTCCACCAACTTACTATCTGGATACATGTACCCGAACCGCTATGCCACTGCAGCGGTGTTGTCAAGGCGGCCACTTCCCGATCATGCTGTTACTCTTTTCTCCCCGTTTCGCCGCTCGCCTGGCGCCCTTGCTGTTAGGGTTTGGTCTGCTGTTGCCTCACGCGCTGGCGGAAACGGCCGCAGAGAGCCGGGCGACGGCGGTCAGAGAGCTGGTGCTCGATATCCTGAGTTACACTCGCTGGCCCACCGAGCCTGCGGTGCTGCGCCTGTGTGTGGCGGCGCCGACGGAGTATGCCGGAGCCCTCTTTACCATCGATCGTCAGGCCAATGGCCGTGCCGTGCAGGTCAATCGCTACGACGCGAGTGATCCGGCCATCAGTGATAATTGCGATGTGCTCTATCTCGGCGTCGTCGACGAGCCGACCCGGATTGCGTTGTTTGCGCGCTTGCAGGGTCATTCAGTGCTCAGCATCAGCGAATACAACCACGACTGTTCCACCAGCTCGGTGTTCTGCCTGCAGACCTCGCCGGACAGCGTGCGAGTGCGGTTTAAAGTGAACCTCGATGCCCTGGCCCTGAGCGGCGTACGAGTACATCCCGCTGTGCTCAAGCTGGCCCGTGCCGACAAGGGGGTCCCATGAGACGACAGGTCAGCGCGGATCCCCGTCGTCCGACCCTACGTCAGAGCCTGGGGCGAACCCATCTGGTGGCCGCCATTACGGCCGTCAGCGTGGCGGGACTCTTCTTTACCCTGGTTGCTTTGCTGGTAGTACGCTTCTACGCCGATCACAATCTGGAGCTGGTGGCCCGCGCCATCAGCTACAGCGCCGAGGCTGCGGTGGTGTTCCACGATGAGGAGGCTGCGAGCGAGGCACTTAGCGGCATCGTTGCCAAGGAAGAGGTGGCCGAAGCCAGTATCTTGCTGGCCAATGGTCAACAGCTCGCTAAATGGGTTCGTCCCGTCAGCAATCCGCTGGCCACAGTCGAAGATTATCTTGCCCGCCTGCTGTTACCGGGACCGGTCACCTATCCCATGCTGCGGGGCGGTGAGCAGATTGCCACCATAGAGCTGCGCGGTCATGGCGAGTATCTGTTGCTGTTCTTGCTCTCGGTGCTGCTGGTGATGGTGGTTTGCCTGGTGTTGAGTGTGATGGGCGCCTTCTATGTCGCCGGGCGGATGCAGGTCGCGATCACCTCGCCACTGCGACAACTGGCACAGGTCGCCCACTCGGTGCGTCGACAACGCACTCTGGGGATGCGGGCGCCACCGGCCGATATCGTCGAGCTCAATGAACTGGGAGAGGATTTCAACGCCCTGCTGGATGAGCTGCAAGCCTGGCAGGCTCATCAGGCGCGGGAGAACGCCAGTCTGCTCCACCAGGCGACCCATGATGCGTTGACCGGGTTGCCCAACCGGGCGTTATTCGAAGCTCGCCTCGAGCATGCCATTGGCGAGGTAAGCGAGGGGGGGGCCCCGTTCGCCCTGCTTTATCTCGATTGCGATCGTTTCAAACAGATTAACGACACCCTAGGGCACAACGCCGGTGACGATGTGCTGGTGACCCTCTCCCGGCGGGTACAGCATCAGCTGCGCCCCGGAGATCTGGTCTGCCGGCTGGGGGGGGATGAGTTCGCCATACTGCTGACACCTGTGCATCTGGGGCAGGATGTGGAAGAGGTGATCGACCGCATTCAGCAGGCGATGAGTGATCCTGTGGTATTGCGGGATGGACAGCAACTGGTGGCAGGGATCAGCATCGGTTTTGCCATCCATCAACCCGGGACCCGCGCCAGCGAGCTGTGCGAGCTGGCAGACAAAGCCATGTATTTGGCAAAACGTACACGCCGTGAGGAGGTTGAGGCCGCCAAATCGGCGTGAGTCAAGGTGTAAAGGAGTCATAACAATGAAACTATCCCTCTCCATCAAGGCTGTCGTGCTGGGCCTGTTGTTCTCTCTGCTGGCGGGTTGTCAGAGCACCCCCAGGGGGTTGACCCCGGAACAGCTGGCAGTATTGAAGGAGCAAGGTTTCTATCTGACCGATGAGGGCTGGACACTGGATCTGGCCAACCGGGTGCTGTTTGCCAACAATGTGGGTGAACTCAATCCGCAGACCCGGCTGATAGTGGAAAAACTGGGCAAGGCCCTGCTTGGGGTCGGGCTCGACAAGGCGAGGGTGGATGGCCATACCGACAATACGGGCGAGAGCAGCTACAACCAGCAGCTCTCTCTGAAACGAGCCCAATCGGTGGCAGATGTGCTGATCTCGGTGGGGATGATGCCCGCCAATCTTGAGATCCGTGGCCGCGGTGAGACGGCCCCGGTTGCGGACAACAAGAGCGCAGCCGGACGAGCAGAAAACCGCCGGGTTGCCATTGTGATTGCCAACCAGTGATCTCTATCCGGCAGCATGCCGTGTGCATAACAAAAGAGCGCCCCGAGAGGCGCTCTTTTTGATCCGGCGACACTACTTCCCTGTGTCGACCTCGCTGTGCTTGCGCAAGCGGATGTTGATCATCTCCACCACCAGCGAGAAGGCCATGGCGAAGTAGATGTAGCCTTTCGGTATGTGCAGATCCATCCCCTCCGCCATCAGGGCAAACCCCACCAGGGTGAGGAAGGAGAGGGCCAGCATCTTGATGGTGGGGTGGTCATCGACGAAATCGCCAATAGACTTGGCGGCAAACATCATGATGAAGACGGCAATCATGATGGCCAGCACCATCACCGGCACGTGATCGGCCATGCCGACCGCGGTGATCACCGAGTCCAGGCTGAACACTATGTCCAGAATGGCGATCTGGATCAGGGTGCTGATAAAGCCCGAGGCCGCTTTGCTGACGCGCTCCGGCTCGGCGGCGCCTTCCAGAGTGGCGTGGATCTCGTGGGTACTCTTGCCGATAAGGAACAGACCACCCAGCAGCAGGATGAGATCGCGGCCCGAGATAGCCTCGTTCAGCACGGTGAAGAGCGGTTCGGTGAGACGCATCACCCAGGCGAGCGAGAGCAGCAACAGGATCCGGGTGCCCATGGCGAGCCCCAGACCCAGAATGCGCGCTTTTTGGCGCTGAGCCTCCGGCAGGCGGCCGACCAGGATGGAGATAAAGATGATGTTGTCGATGCCCAGCACGATTTCGAGCAGGGTAAGGGTCGCGAGAGCAACCCAGGCGGAGGGATCAAGAACCCATTCCAGCATGATTGAACCTTGATTGAACATTGGTTGGAAAAATGAAGGTGCGAATTCTAGCAGGGGTATCACCGCTTGTCCCAGAGGGACGAAAAGATAAAAATGGTGCCCATTGCAAGGGAGGCAGGCATGTTTCGATTAGGGTTCATCATTAATCCGCTCGCCGGGATTGGCGGCGCAGTGGGGCTCAAGGGGAGTGACGGCGTGGTGGATGAGGCGATTGCTCGTGGCGCTGTGCCCAAAGCGCAGGAGCGGGCGCGGCAAGCGCTGTTGCCACTATGCGAGCTGAGCGTCCCGTTCGAACTGCTGACGGTGGCCGGAGATATGGGGGAGACGGTGGCCCGCTCTCTGGGATTGCCCTGTCGGGTGATCTATCAACCGGCCGGGGAGAGCACCTCGGCCGATGACACCCGCCATGCTGCCGGGCTGATGCGCGAAGCCGGGGTCGATCTGCTGCTGTTTGCCGGTGGCGATGGCACGGCGCGGGATATCTGCGCCGCGGTGGGGGAGTCCTGCCATGTGCTCGGCATTCCCGCGGGGTGCAAGATCCACTCCGGCGTCTACGGGGTGACGCCCGCTGCCAGCGGGCGGGTGGTGGCGCGGATGATCGCAGGGGAACTGCTCAGCCTGATCGATGCCGAGGTGCGCGACATCGACGAGGAGGCGTTTCGCGCGGGCAAGGTGCGGGCCCGCCACTACGGCCAGCTGAAGGTGCCCGGTGATCTGCGTTATGTACAGGCGGTAAAACAGGGGGGCAAGGAGTCCGAAGAGCTGGTGTTGGCGGATCTCGCCGCCGGTGTGGTGGAGCAGATGGAGCCCGATACCCTCTATCTGATGGGCTCCGGCAGCACGGTGGCAGCCTGTATGGCAGAGCTCGGTCTGGAAAATACTTTGCTCGGTGTGGATCTGGTGGAAAATGGCCGACTTATCGGGCAGGATCTCAGCGCCGCCGAGATCCTGACCCGGATCCGCGGCCGTCGCTGCCGACTGATCATTACCCTGATCGGCGGACAGGGACATCTGTTCGGGCGCGGAAATCAGCAATTGAGTCCTGAGGTGATTCGGTGTGTCGGGCTGGAGAATATCCAGGTGCTGGCAACCAAAGCCAAGCTTGCCGCCCTTGCGGGCAGGCCGCTGCTGGTGGATACCGATGATCCGCAATTAAACCGGGCGTTACGCGGTTATCTGCGAATAACCACGGGATACAAGGATCAGGTCATCTACCCGGTGGCCAACCCGGAATAGGACGCCAAGGACGCTGCTGGCCTGGCGCCAGAGAGCTGCAATCAACCGGATTGCGGTTCCATACCCCCGAATTTTTTGCCGCAAATGAGGCTGCGTTACATGACGATTCACGATTTTGAGCACAAGTTGTTGGGACTGATCGACAGCATGGTTGCCACCGCGACCGATGATGAGCTGTTTGCGGGGGGTTACCTGCGAGGTCATATCTCATTGGCCGTTGCCCGGGCCGAGCTGGAAGGCAAGACCCTGGTGCGGGACGTCAAGAGCTATGTGCTGCGCAGCCTCAACGAGGCGATCTTGCAAGGTGAGCTCTCGGAAGAGGATGAGAAACTGGTGCAGGCAATGTGGATTCGTTTGCAACAAGACGCAGAAGCTTGATCGGATACACAATTCAAACTGAAGTTTGAGTTTATTCTTCCCCTGAAGTTAGTGAAAGGTTAATAATAAGTTTCGCCTTTTGTTTCAGGGATTAAACTATGGCCTCCTCCTCACGCATTGCCAATAAACTGCCGCTCGAGATGCTCTATCACTGGGAGCGGCAGTGTCCTGATCGAACCTACCTGCGTCAAACCATCAACCGCGAATATGTCGATTTCACCTGGGGTGAAGTGGCCGATGAAGCGCGGCGGATGGTGACGGCCTTGCGTCACCTCGGTCTGGTGGCCGGTGACAAGGTGGCGCTGCTCTCCAAGAACTGCGCCCAGTGGTTTATCGCCGATCTGGCGATGCAGATGGGGCAGTATGTGAGCGTGCCCATCTACCCGACTGCCAACGTCGATACCATCGAATATGTGCTGCGCCATAGCGAGGCCAAAGCGATCTTCGTCGGCAAGCTGGATGACTGGAAGAGTCAGGAGGCTGGCGTACCCGCCGATCTGCTGCGCATCGCCTTCCCCTATGACACCATGCCGGCCAGCCACCAGTGGGATGACCTGCTGGAGGCGCACGAGCCGATCCCTGACAGCCCGGTGCAGGCCCCTGACTCCCTGCTGAGTCTGGTCTACACCTCTGGCAGTACCGGCAAGCCGAAAGGGGCCATGCTGAGCGTCGAGCGCTACGCCTGGTCGTGCGAGAAGCTGGTGGAGACGGTGAGCCTGAGCCAGGCCGATCGGGGCTTCTCCTACCTGCCGCTGGCCCATATTACCGAGCGGGTCTACATCTATGGCGGCAGTCTCTATGGCGGCGCTACCATCGCGTTCCCCGAATCCCTCGACACCTTTATCGAAGATGTCAAACGCTGCCGTCCCACCGTCTTTATCTCGGTGCCGCGGCTGTGGGCCATGTTCCGCATCAAGATCCACGAGAAGCTGCCCCAGAACAAACTCGAACTGCTGCTCAAGATCCCGCTTATCTCCGGCCTTATCAAACGCAAGCTGCAAAAGGGGTTGGGACTGGATCAGGCCCGGGTACTCGGCTGCGGCTCCGCGCCTGTCTCCCCTGCGCTGCTTGAGTGGTATCTGAGCATTGGCCTCAAGGTGACGGAAGCCTGGGGCATGACCGAGAACCACGCCTACTCCACCATCAACTACCCGTTCCGCGCCGACAAGATCGGCACCGTCGGCAAGGCGGGGATCGGAGTGACCATCAAGATCTCTGACGAGGGGGAGATCCTCTGCCGCTGCGAAGGGATGATGCTGGGTTACTACAAGGATCCCGAGCACAGCGCCGAGGCCATCGATACCGAGGGGTGGCTCCACACCGGCGATATGGGCAAGCTGGACAAGGAGGGTTATCTCACCATCACCGGCCGGATGAAGGATGTGTTCAAGACCGCCAAGGGCAAGTATGTGGCGCCGGTGCCCATCGAGGGGCAGCTGGGGCAGGAACCCATCATCGAACAGCTCTGCGTGATTGGTTACGGCATGCCGCAGCCCATTGCGCTGGTGCAGCTGGCCGAGAGTGCCATGAAGGGCAATCGGGAGGAGGTCAACGCCAGACTGGAAGCGGCGCGGGTGCGGGTCAACGATCAGCTGGAATCCCATGCCAAAATTCGCGGCATTCTGGTAGTGAAGACACCCTGGAATATCGAGAACGGCGTGCTGACCCCCACCATGAAGATCAAGCGTCACCTGCTGGAGCAAAAATATGCCCATGTCGGGGAGCGCTGGCCCTCATCGCAAGTGGTGGTGTGGGAGGAGTAAATCCCGCATTTTCCACATCGCGACAAACAACAACGGCCCTTGATGGGCCGTTCTTGTGTCTGGGTGTTATCACTCGCAGCAATTTGGCGGGCAAGTGAGAAACTCGCTCCCGGTTAGATCTGCGCCAGCGCGGCTGCCAGATCGGCGATCAGGTCGTCCGCATCTTCCACCCCGATACTGAAGCGGATGAGGTCGTCATTGACCCCGGCGGCGAGGCGGCTCGCCTCGTCCATGGCGGCGTGGGTGGTACTGGCCGGATGGCAGGCAAGACTCTCCAAATCGCCCAGACTCACCGCCTGCACGAACAGTTGCAGGTTATCGAGCAGGGTGGCGCAACGTGCAAACCCGCCTTCAAGTTCAATACTCACCATGCCGCCAAAGCCGCTGGCGAAGGCGCCGAGGGCATCGTGGCCCGGATGATTGGCAAGCCCCGGGTAGATCACCTTCTTCACCGCCGGATGTGCCGCCAGAAACTCGGCCACTTTCTGGGCATTGTGCAGGTGGGCATCCATCCGCAGCGGCAGGGTCTTGACCCCGCGTTGCAGCAGGTAGGCCTCCTGCGGGCCGATGGGGGAGCCGATATGCTTGAGGGCCACGGTGCGGATCGACTTCATCAGGGCGTGAGAGCCCGCCACCACCCCGGCGATGATGTCGCCGTGGCCGCCCAGATATTTGGTACCGCTGTGCATCACCACGTCGACCCCGAGCTCCAGTGGGCGCAGCAGGTAGGGGGTAAGGAAGGTGTTGTCACACACTGTGATAGCGCCCACCTTGCGGGCCGCGTCCACCACCAGTCGCGGATCTACCACCTTGAGGGTGGGGTTGGTCAGGGTTTCGAACAGTACCACCTTGGTGGCGGGGCGGATATTGGCCAGCAGATCCCGGTCGCTCTCGTAGGCGGTGACCTTGATGCCGGCGCGGCTGAAGGTCTGCTTGAGGAACGCATCGGTGCCGCCGTAGAGCGGGCCGATATAGGCCACCTCATCGCCGCTGTCGGCCAGGGCATACATGATGGCGCTCACCGCCGCCATGCCGCTCGCCACCACCAGTGCTTCATCGGCACCTTCAAGCGCCGCCAGCTTCTGCTCCAGCTCGGCGGTGGTGGGGTTTCCAAAGCGGCTGTAGATAAAGCCGGGGGCCTGACCTGCGAAACGATCCTTGCCCGCTTGAGCGTTGAAGTAGCTGAAGGTGCTGCTCTGGTAGAGCGGGGTGGTGAGGGCGCCGGTCTGGGGGTCGATCCGCTGGCCGCTGTGTACGCTCATGGTTTTGAATTTCATCGTGTTGCTCCGTGATGGCCAGGCTCTGGCCATGACTTGTTTTGTTGTTCGTTGCTTGTTGTTTTTGTCAGCGCGGGTATGTGCATGCGGCTTGTGGCTTATGCATATACCCGCCTGCGGATCTTTACGCTGCTTAGGCCGTTATCGCTTCGCTTTCAGTGCGCGGGAGGCGAGCGGGTTCCACCGGCCCATAGTGCCGCGCCGCCACATCCGGGTGGGAGCGCAGCCGCCCTTTCAGCACGTTCTCCCCCACCTGATAGAAGAGCGGGTTGGTCGGGTCACTCTCCGGCCCTTGCGCCTGCGCTGCCAGTTCGGGTGAGAGGGTGAGCAGGGGCACGGTGGCATCGAGCCGCGCCGCCATAAAGAAGGCGCAGGAGAGGCGCGATACGCCGGACGGCGGGCTCACCACCCGATGCAGGGTCGCCTTGAGATAGCCGTTGGAGGCCAGCTCCAGCAGCTCGCCGATATTGACCACCAGCGCTCCCGGCAGGGGGGGCGCGGAGATCCAGCCGTCGGCCGTCTCGACCTCAAGCCCTGAATGATTGTCCTGCATCACCAGCGTCAGGTAGCCGGGATCCTTGTGAGCGCCGACCCCCTGACTGCTGCCGCCCGCCTCTTGCCCCGGGTAGTGAATGAGCTTCATGTGCTGGTAGGGGGCGCCGCGAATACTGTCGTCAAACACGTTGGACGGTTGCTCCAGCACCTCGGCGAAGGCCGCGAGCAGGGTGAGGGTGATATCGCTCAGCCGCTCCTGCCACGCCAGTAGATGGGCTTTCATCTCTGGCAGGGCGCTTGGCCACTGGTTGGGGCCGATCAGCCGCTGCCAGGGTTCACGGATCAGGGCCGCAGGCAGGGCTTGCGCCTCATTCATGATATCGAACTGCTCTCGCAGATCCGGCCGCTGGCGGGTCAGCTCGGCACCGACCCGGTTGTAGCCGCGAAAGTGGGGGCTGTTGACCATCTGCACCGCCAACTTCTCCTGCTCCGGCAGAGCAAAGAAGCGCTCTGCCAGCGCCAGGGTCTCTAGCATCTCAACCTTGCTCAAGCCGTGGCCGACCAGATAGAAAAAGCCCACATCGCGGGCGGCCGCGGCCAGCCTGGCCAGCATAGGGCGACGCACCTCGGGCGCCCCGTTGAGGGCAGCCAGATCGATGATCGGCAGTGGTGAATGTTCCATGTGCACCTCCTCACTCTTTCGTTATCTCTGGCGCCATCTCTTGCACTGCCTCCGCTGTTGGCAGACCTGATAAGCGGCAAACGGGATGGCGCGACAGTGTGGCGCCATCTGGGATAAAGGGGATGCTACTGTTCGGTGTTATAAGACGGAAACAACAAATTATTCTTAGTTATATACAAAATTCGAAATGGAATTCGGCGCCTGATAGGCTGAAGGTTTTTTGCGCAGCCATTGCGGGGTAAAGGGGCAACGATGAGGGGGAGAGTGATAACCAGAGGCAAGCTGCCAGCGGCAAAAATGACCAAAACAGAAAATGGCCAAAACAGAAGGGAGGCGGATGCCTCCCTTCTGGTTGAGCGGTTTTTCACCTGACCGAAAGCACAGGCGAGTGACCGTGCATTCTGGCCTTAACCGATTGCTGGCTCTCAGTAACCCAGGGTAAAGCGCTGGCGCTGGTGAGCCGGTTTTTCCACCTCGTTCAGCACACCGTCAGCCAGATCACCGGCGGTGATCCCGGCAGGCTGTTCGCCGCTGAACAGCACCTGATCGCCACCAATCCGATAGCCGCCGCGCTTCTCGCCCGGTTCGAGGAACACCGGGGGAGAGACAAAGCGCCAGTCGAGGGTGGTTTCATGACGCAGGGCGGTGAGACCGTCGCGGGCCGCCAGCGCCCCCTGTTTCCACTCGGCCGGAAACTCAGGGGTATCCACCAGTTGCACGCCGGGGGCAACCTCCAGACTGCCGGCGCCACCTACTACCAGCAGCCAGCTGTTGGCCGCTTTGGCTGCTGCGACGATCGCGTTGGCGCCCTTGAGGTACTGGTCGTAGATATCCGGTGTGGTCCAGCCCGGGTTGTAGGCGCTGATCACCCGATCGTGCCCCTTGAGCACCTCGGCCAATGCCTGCGGGTTTTGGGCATCTACCGCCACGGCGGTGACCTGCGGATGGGCGGCCACCTTGCTGACATCGCGGACGATGGCGGTGACGTGATGGCCGCGGCTGATGGCTTCGTTCAGGATGGCTGAACCGACAAAACCACTGGCACCGATCAGGGCAATCTTCATGGGGAACTCTCCTTCACTGTTGGAATGGGGCTATCCTACGCCGCCATTTATGATTTAATAATCACCTCAAAAATGCATTCACTTATAAGCTGGATTTAATAATGGAACAGCTCAGACGTTACGCCATCTTCGCCGCTGTGGTGGAAGCGGGCAGCATGACAGGGGCGGCCAAATCCCTTGGCATGACCCCCTCCGCCGTCAGTCAGCATATCAGCCAGCTCGAAAGCCTGCTCGGACTGCCCCTGCTCCATCGCTCCACCCGTCGTCTCAGTCTGACCGAGGCGGGAGAGGTGGTGTGGCAAGGGTGTCGGGCGTTGCAGCAGACTCTGAGCGAGACCGAACTGCGCCTCTCGGAGGTGCGCGACGCCCTGCTCGGTGAAGTGCGGATCACCGCCCCGGTGGGGATGGCGGGCCAGCCGCTGGCGCTGGCCCTCTCACCGCTGCTGCAGGCCCACCCCGGCCTCACCATCCAGATCATCGCCGACGACGAGAAGCGGGATCTGATTGCCGAGCGGATCGACGTGGCGCTGCGGGTCGGCACCTTGCCTGACTCGACCCTGGTGGCCCGCAAACTGGGGCAGACCCGGATGCTGCTCTGCGCCGCCCCCGCCTATCTGGCGCGCAAGGGAGCGCCGCGCACGCCCGCCGATCTGGCCACCCACGACTGGCTCTGCGGCGACATGCTGGGCAACGGTTTGCTGCTGCTTGACGAGAAGGGGGGCGAGCACAGGGTGAGGTTCAAGGCCAAGGTGCTCTGCAATAACGTGTTGCCCCTGCGCCAGTTTGCGCTGGCGGGGCAGGGGATCTCGCTGCAACCGGAGGGAGAAATTGGCGAGGATCTGGCGCAGGGGCGTCTGCTCGAACTGTTGCCCGGTTTTCGGGTGCAGCCGATGGAGATCCACGCTATCACGCCGCAGCGGGAGATCCCGGAGAAGGTGCGGCGGGTGGTGGAGGCGCTACGCAGCTACTTCGCAGGCACTTCCTGACACATATCAATGCAGCTTGGCCTAGCTGTCAGTTGGGCTCTTGCCCGCCAATGGGCTGGCGGCGCCACAGATAGAGTCCGATTGCCAGCAGCAAGCCGCCCAGAAAGAGCCAGCGAGCGCTCCCCCAATGGCCGCTGTCCGTCATCAGGGCCGCCAGCAACAGGGGCCCCAGCAGCTGACCGAGGTTGGCGAGCTGGACAAAAAAGCCTTGCACGATGGCCAGTTGCACCGGCCCCTGACTCACTCCCTGCGCGGACGAGAGGATCGCCGGCGGCGCCATGCCACCCGAAAGGGAGAGGACGAGGCACAATCCATAGGCCCACCACGGCGACAGGCCGGGCCAGAAGGCGAGCATGCCGCACAGCGCCATCAGACCCAGTGCCCAGCTGATGAGCCGATCTCGTGCCACGCCCCAGCGCAGCAGCCATGCCCCCATCAGGTTGCCGGGAATATTGGCGACCACCGCCAGCGCCGAAAGCAGGGCGATCTGGCTTTGGCCAATCCCGGGGCTGCCTTGCAACATGGTTGGCAGCCAGACAAAGAGCGCCCAGAGCATCAGGCTGTAGAGCGTGAACGCCAACCCGTAGCGCCAGAGTGCCTTCTGCCGGAGCACCGTGAGCTGGCGCAGCGGGTGGCCCGAGTTGATCGAGTTTTGGGATGCCCAGACCCGCAGTTTATCTGCCGAGCGACTGGCGAGCAGAAGCAGCAGGGCAGAGAGTTGCGGGATCATCAGGATCAGCCAGGCCAGTCGCCAGCCACCTTGCGCCGTGAGCCAGGGAGTGAGCAGCATACCCGCCGCCGCCCCGAGGGGCAGGTTGACTGCCCACAGGCTCAAGGCCAGTCGCTTATCCTCCTCCCGGGTCACCACCACGATAAAGGCGGGCATGGCCACCGAGACCAGCAAAAAGCCAATCCCCTCGACAATGCGCGACAGCAGCATCATGGCCAGCCCGGTGGCGGGCAGCGCCAATGCACCGCCTGTGACGATAACCAAAAGCCCCACAACCCCGGTTTGCCGCCCACTCCAGCGGATCAGCAACAGGCCGAGAAAGAGGCTGAAGAGGATCGCCAGCGTATTGAAGGCCGAGGCGAGATAGCTGGCTTCGACCAGTGTCAGCCCCAGCTCGCTGCGCAGTATGCCGAGCACGGCGGGCACTTTGCCAAGGCAAAGGGCGCCGCTGGCACCGGCAAAAATGGCGAGAAAGACCAGAGGCCAGCGCGTGCTTTGTGGCTGGTGGCCAGCGAGCGTGCTCATGGCCGATATTGGCCGTTGCGTAGCCACTCATCGTTGAGCTGACCAAATTCGCCGCGCTGATAGGCATGCAGCCGATCTGCAATGGCGTCGTGGCTGTTCATGACGAAGGGGCCATGTTTGACCAGGGGTTCATTGAGCGCCTGGCCTGAGAGCAGCACGAAGTGGCAGGGCTCGGTGGCCTCAAGCTGCAGAGCCACCGCCTCGCCGCCCTCGGCAGAGAGGCTGACACCCATCCCGTGACCTGCCGGGATGAGGTGCCGCTCTCCCTCCGCCTGCAGGGTCAGCGATCCGGTCAGGGGATATATCATGGCATTCCAGCCTGCCGCCAGCAGATGGGTGAAGCGGCTGCCGGGCGCGCAATGGCCATCGAGCAGGGTAAAGGGTTGGGGCAGCTCTGCCGAGTGTGGCGCCGTTATCCCGTTGCTGTGGCCTGCGACCACCCGTACTCGCACCCCTTCGCCATGAAACTCGGGGATGTTGGCAGCGGCTGCGTGGACGGCAAAAGGCGACATCATCTTTTGACGGGCAGGCAGGTTGACGAAGATCTGCAGGGCGTGGACATAGGGCGATGCCCCCTCCGGCTGCTCGGTATGTACGGCCCCGCGCCCGGCCGCCAGCCAGTGGAGCGCCCCCGGTTCGATGGGGCCCTGATTGCCGAGGGAGTCGTAGTTGACGTGGGGGCTCGTCGAATCCTCGAACAGATAGGTGACGGCAGAGATCCCGGCATGGGGATGGGGCTCGAAGGTGGGGGCGGTCATTTGGAAGTGATCCACCATCACCACGGGGTCTATCAGACCGTTGAAAAAGTGTTCGCCAAAATGGCTGGCTGCAAAGCCGCTGCCAATGCGCAGCGGTTGGCCCTTGACGGGGGCGGAGAGAGTCAGGCGTCTGGTCATCGATATAACCTCTTGAAGATAAAAGATGCCTTCGGTCATCTGACCGAAGGCGGGGCGAGTTACGACTTCTTGGCACCCTCTTGCATCTGCCACACCAGGGTGGCGAAAGGCATGTCGAGGGCGCTGTAGACATCGTGCGCCTTGGGGTCGACGTTGCTGCGCAGCATCTCGACCGCGGCAGAGGCGTAGTCGGTGACCGGGATACCGGCCCCCAGCAAGCGTTGCAGCCCAGTGGTGCGCTTGGCTTCGTTGAAGGTGCCGGAGGCATCGAGCACCACCCGGGCATCATAGCCGGCAGCCTTGGCAGAGAGGGCCGGGAAGCTGGCGCAGATCTCGAGGGATACCCCGGCGATGATCAGCTGTTTGCGGCCGGTCTTCTCAATGGCGGCGCGCACGGCAGGATCGTCCCAGGCGTTGATGACGGTGCGGTTGATCACCTTCACATCCGGCAGGGCACTGGTCAGTTCAGGCATGGTGGGGCCCCACATGCCATCGGGCATGGTCGCGGTCACGATCACCGGCACGCCGAGGGCGCGGGCGGCGTTGGCCAGCGCCACCACGTTGTGCTTGAGCTCGCCCACCGTGGTGTCGCGCACGCCGCTCAGCAAGCCGACCTGATGGTCGACCAGCAGCAGTACCGCATTGTCTCGGGAGAGCATCTCCAGATAGCGGTTGGGTGATACGGTCGGGTGGCTGGTAGCCTCGGCGGCCATGGCCGGTGTCACTGTGGTGGCCAGGGTGGCGGTCAGGGTCGCCAGACCGAGCAGGGTGGCAGAGCAGATTTGTCGCAGTTTCATGGTGAACTCCTTGTGATATTGGAACAGTCAAACGGCCCTTGCTGGTGGGGCGGATTGCCCGCGCAGCAACCGTCTGATGGGGACAGGGCCATTATGATGGCTGCAAAAATGGCGACAATCTGGTGAAATAGGTTCTTATCGTTCCATTGGTGGAACGATGTGAATGATCCTCACCCTGACCAAGGCTGCCCGATGACACCACTGGAACTTGATTTGAATGATCTCTATCTCTTCACCCATGTGGTGCAGCGACAGGGATTCACTGCCGCCGCGCGTGCGCTTGGCGTGCCCAAGTCGCGGATCTCGCGCCGGATCCGGCTGCTGGAGGAGCGGTTGGATACCCGGCTGCTGCAACGTACCTCGCGCCAGCTCAGCCTGACCGATGCCGGTGAGGTGCTTTATCGCCACTGTCAGGCGATGCTGGCCGAGGCGCAGGCCGGAGAGGCGGCTGTGCGGCAACGGCAGCAGGAGCCGAGCGGTCTGGTACGGATCAGCGTGCCCATTACCATGGCCGATGCGCTGCTTGCCCGCTTGCTGCCCGCTTTTATGGCGCAATACCCCAAGGTGAGACTCGCCGTGCAAGCCAGCAATCGGCAGGTGGATCTGCTGGAGGAGGGGCTGGATGTGGTGATCCGCGGGGTGGCCTTCGAGCAGCCCCCCTCCAGTCTGGTGCAGGTGCCGCTCTGTACGGTGCAGTGGGGCGTGCTGGCTGCCCCAACGTGGCTCTCTCGCCACGATGCGCTGGCGCATCCACGCCAGCTGGAAGGAGAGGATGCCCTGCTTTTCAGCTCGCTGGAGCGTCAGGCCGATCTGTTGCGGCTGCGACACGACAGTGGGGAGAGTGAGGAGGTGGCGGTCAATGTGCTGTTGCGCAGCGACAATGTGCAAACCCTCAAACAGGCGGCGCTGGCGGGGCTCGGGATGGTGGGCTTGCCACTTTACGCCTGCGTGGGTGAGTTGGCGGATGGGCGGCTGCAACAACTGTTGCCCGAGTGGCGTCCCAAAGATGGCAAGCTGGTGATGCTCTACCCAGCGCGGCGCGGCCTGTCACCGGCGGTCAGAGCCCTCATCGATTTTATCAAGGCAAAGTTGCCTGCACTGCTGGCAGAGGTCGGCCAGCCTCGCTGAGGGAGCTATCCCTCCATCTTGGTGCGAATGCGCTCGAACAGACTCTGCAGGCAGGCTTGATCCCGATCGGCGGCCCGCACCGCGCCATACATATGGCGACGAATACCGCTCCCGAGGGGGCGGGCGCAGAGCATCCCCTGTCTGACAAACTCGTCGCTGGCCCAGCGCGGCAGGGCAGCGACCCCGAGCCCGGCGGCGGCCATCTGCAGCATTACCGAGGTGTTGTCCACCGGCTTGCAGCGGGCGGGCTCCACCCCGGCGGGCTGCAAAAAGCGGCTGAAGATATCCATGCGGCTGCGCTCCACCGGATAGACCAGCAGCACCTCCGCCCCCAGATCGCCCGGCTCGATGCGGCTCTGGTGGCAGAGGGGGTGATCCGGCGCCATCACCAGAGTCAGATCAAAGGAAAACAGCGGCTCGAAGTGGAGATCGCCGCGGGCCTGCACGTCCGAGGTGAGCAGCAGGTCGAGCTGACCGCCGAGCAGAGCATTGATGGCATCAAAGCCCGGCACCGACTCCACTTCCAGATCCACCCCAGGCCACTGGCGGCGAAATTCCGGCAACAGCGGCAGCAGCCACTGGATGCAGCTGTGGCAATCTAGCGCCAGATGCAGCCTGCCCGCATCGCCGCTCTGCAAGGCCTGCAGCTGTTTCTCGGTCTGGGTCAGGGCGGGCAACACCTGACGGGCGAGGGCGAGCAGCTGGCTGCCCGCTGCGGTCAGCACCAGCGGGCGGCTCTTGCGCAGGTAAAGCTCCAGATTGAGACGGGTCTCCAGCTCTTTGAGCTGGTGGGAGAGGGCGGACTGGGTGAGGTTGAGGGTCAGCGCCGCACCGGCCAGCGAGCCGTGCTCGGCCAGCGCGGTCAATGTTTTCAAGTGTTTGATCTCTATCCCTGCATTGCTTGGCACTGCCATAAGATGGCTCCTTGTGAGATTGCGTATGGCGCTGATGCGGCTGTCGGGGGTGGCTTGGCCTCCTGCCGTCTTGCTGTTGCGCTTCTTAACACATGCAAGAACGGGCCTCTGTATCCTCGCGGTGAACCTGTTCGGCGGTCAGTTGAGGATTATTTGAGAGCCAGTTGAAGAGGATTCAATAGCCAGCGTCACCTTATCTTGTCATTTTGGATGTGTAAACATCTGGACGGCTAAATCATCCAGTTTCCCATCAGATGAATGAGCATAAGGAAATGAACCTATGACACGAGCACACACCCTGGGCTTCCCCCGTATCGGCGCCAAGCGCGAGCTGAAATTTGCCCTCGAATCCTACTGGCGTGGCGAGACCACTCAGGCCGAACTCGTTGCCGTGGGCAAGACGCTGCGTGAGCGCCACTGGCAGGCACAGCACGGCGCCGGGGTCAATCTACTGCCGGTGGGCGACTTTGCCTGGTACGATCAGGTGCTTGGCACCAGTCTGCTGGTGGATGCAGTGCCTGCCCGTCACCGTCATGGCGAGACCGATCTCGACACCCTGTTCCGGGTGGCCCGCGGCCGTGCGCCGACCGGCCCGGCGGCGGCCGCCGCCGAGATGACCAAATGGTTCAACACCAACTATCACTATCTGGTGCCGGAATTCAGCCGTGACCAGCGCTTCAAGCTGGGCTGGAGCCAGCTGTTTGACGAGGTGGAAGAGGCCAAGGCGCTGGGGCTGCCGCTCAAGGCGGTGCTGCTGGGGCCAGTCTCTTATCTGTGGCTGGGCAAGGAGAAAGAGATCGGCTTCTCCCGTCTTGAACTGCTCGATCGCCTGCTCATCGTCTATCAGGAGATCCTGGCGAAACTGGCTGCACAAGGGGTGGAGTGGGTACAGATCGATGAACCTGCGCTGACGCTGGACCTGCCGGACGAGTGGCGGCTGGCCTACCTCAACGCCTACGAGCGCCTCGCGGGCCCCTGCAAGCTGCTGCTCACCACCTATTTCGGTTCAGTGACTCATCAGCGCGACATTATCACCAGCCTCAAGGTAGATGGCCTGCATCTGGATCTGGTGGCCGCCCCCGAGCAACTGGAGACCCTGGTGCCGCATCTGCCCGCCCAGTGGGTCATCTCAGCCGGGGTGATCAACGGCCGCAACGTCTGGCGTGCCAATCTGGCCAAGCTGGCGCCGACTCTGAAGGCACTGAAAGCCAAACTCGGCGAGCGGCTCTGGGTGGCCTCCTCCTGCTCATTGCTGCACAGCCCGGTGGATTTGACCCTGGAGCAGGAGCTGGATCCCCAGACCCGCAGCTGGTTCGCCTTCGCCTTGCAAAAATGTTTCGAGCTGGGACTGCTCAGAGAGTATCTGGATGGGGGCGAGCTCGACAAAATCACCGCCTACAGCCAGCCCATCGTCGATCGGGAGTCTGACAGCCGCGTCCACAAGAAGGCGGTGCAGTCACGGCTCGCCAGCCTCACCAACGGCGATTTTGATCGCCACAGCCCCTATCCGGTCAGGGCCGAGCTGCAGCGCTCGGATCTCAAGCTGCCGCTGCTGCCCACCACCACCATCGGCTCCTTCCCGCAGACCTCGCAGATCCGGGTATTGCGGCAGGATTGGCGCGCCGGTCGCATCGATGACAGAGCCTACGAGGCGGGCATTAAGGCGGAGATCCGCGATGCCATCGCGCGTCAGGAGGCCATCGGGCTGGATGTGCTGGTGCACGGCGAGGCCGAGCGCAACGACATGGTGGAGTATTTCGGTGAGCTGCTGGATGGCTTTGCCATCACCCGCTTCGGCTGGGTACAGAGCTATGGCTCCCGCTGCGTCAAGCCGCCGGTGATCACCCGTGACATCGACCGCCCGATCCCCATGACCCTGGCGTGGACAAAGTTTGCCCAGAGCCTGACCGACAAGCCGGTCAAGGGAATGCTGACTGGCCCCGTGACCATCCTCTGCTGGTCTTTCCCGCGCGAAGACGTGAGCCGCGAGCAATCTGCCCTGCAAATCGGGCTGGCCATTCGCGACGAGGTGGCTGACTTGGAAGCCGCCGGCATCAAGATCATCCAGATCGACGAACCGGCGATCCGCGAAGGGTTGCCGCTGCGCAAGCAGGATCATCAGGCCTATCTCGACTGGGCGGTGCGCGCCTTCCGTCTGAGCGCCAGTCCGGTGGCGGACAGCACCCAGATCCACACCCACATGTGCTACAGCGACTTCAACCTCATCATCGAGGCGGTGGCGGCGCTGGATGCGGATGTGATCACCATAGAGACGAGCCGCAGCCAGATGCAGTTGCTCGAAGCGTTCGAGCGCTTCAACTACCCCAACGAGATTGGCCCGGGCGTCTACGACATCCACTCGCCAAATGTGCCGAGCCAGAGCTGGATTGAGGGGTTGCTGCGCAAGGCGGCCAAACAGATCCCGGCCGAGCGGCTCTGGGTCAACCCGGATTGCGGCCTCAAGACCCGCGGCTGGGAAGAGACAGAAGCCGCCCTCAAGGTGATGGTCGATGCCACCAGGGCGCTGCGCGCCGAGCTGGCCTGATCAGAAGGTCGTAGCCGCCATCGATAAGGTGGCGTGCTGACAAGCTGACGGGAGAGGGGAAGCCACTGCTTCCTCTCTCTTTTTTCGTTGGCCACTTTCTCCACTGGATCCTGAACCTTGCCGCAGCCCGCTTTGCACTAGGCTCAGAGGTGGCAGGAGTGGATGGAGTCGCGGCCATGGGTGTAGGTATGAGGATCGCAATCCTGTGGGGATTGCTGATGTGGCAGAGTGCATGGGCGGCGCCAGCGGCCGAGTTGAAGATGGTCTATTTTGACGACTTTGCCCCATATTCGTGGCGTGACGAACAGGGCAAGATGCGCGGGCTGATGATCGACGTGATGGAGCGGGTTGCGGCGCAAATGGGGCTGCGGGTGCACCACGAAGGCTATCCGTGGCAACGGGCGCAAAAAATGGTGCGTCTGGCGCAGGCCGATGGTTTCGTGACCGTTGCTACCCGCGAGCGGCGCAGCTATACCCTGGTTGTGGAAGAGCCGGTCACCATGACGACCCTGACGATATTTACTCCGCGCGCTCATCCCCATATGCAAGAGTTCCTGCAAGCCAAACGCCTGGGCGATCTCAAGGCGTTCACCTTTCTCGACTATCTCGGCAATGGCTGGGGCAAGGAGAACCTGGCCAGCTTCACCGTTCATCACACCATCAATGTTGATAACGTCTTCAAAATGCTGGCTGCGGGTCGGGGGGACCTGATGGTGACAGACCCACTGGTCGCACGCTTCAAACTCAACAAGCTGGGGCTGGCCAATCAGGTGGTTGAAGTGCCACTCGTGCTTGAGTCGACTCCGTTCAATCTCTGCATCGGCAAGCACTCCCGCTTCAATACCCGGATAACCGAGTTCAACCGTGCCCTGCAACAGCTGCGACAAAGCGGCGAGTTGGCGCGTATCGTCGAACGCTATCGTTGATGCGTTGCCGCCATCTGCGGTTTGCCAAGGTTTGCCAAGGGCGTGTCTATCTTGGCGTCATATCGGCGATGGTTGCCCAGAAGGCATCGATCAAGGGCCCCTTGCTGTGGGGCGGACGGATAAGGCCAATGGTCCAACAGGCTTCCCCGTCTCTCAAGGGGAGGGTGAGCACATCCGGGTGCTCTATGGTGGTGGAGGAGGGGACCAGGGTCCAGGCGATCTCTGCTGCCGCGGTGGCGACGCCAGCGGCAAAGTCGTTGACGTACTGGATATCGCGAAAACGCAGCCCGCTCTGGGCCAGATAGTTCATCAGGTGATCGTAAAACGACGGGGCCTTGTCCCGACGGAGGATCGCCAGCGGCTTGTCCACCAGATCCGCCAACTCCCTCACATCGCGGTAGCTGGCGGGCAGCACGGCGACAAAGTGTGCTTCGACCACCGGCAGGGCGTGCCACCCCTTGGGGGCGGGCAGGCGGCAAAAACCGAGATCCAGCTTGCCTTCACTCAGCGCCAGCAGCTGGTGGTGGGTAGAGAGATCGTTGAGCTCTATGGTCACTTGCGGCCGCTCGGCGCGAAAACGGGCGATGGCGGCGGGCACCAGGATTTTGGTGGCCACGCCAAAGCCGATGCGCAGGGTGCCGACATTGCCCGCCAGCACGTCGCGGGCGGTGCGCGAGAGCTGCTCGCTCTGGATGACCACAGCGCGGGCATCTTCATACAGCGCCCTGCCCAGTCCGGTGAGGCGAGTGGTGCTGGCGTTGCGCTCGAACAGCTCGCCGCCCAGCTCCTCCTCCAGTCGCCTTATCTGTTTGCTCAGGGCCGACTGGGTAACGTGCTGACGTACCGCCGCCTGGCCGAAGTGCAGCACCTCCCCCAGAGTGACGAAGGCTTTCAGATCCCGTAGCTCCATCAGGGCTCCTTTCATTCCTGTTGGGAATGTTGAGTGGTCATATTTGTCATTGGACGGAATTTTAGAAGTGATGGATGCTTATGCCAATTCATTTCGGGTGCCCCGGCACGGGGGCGCCGAGTTATCAGAGATGGCTGACACCATCAGCGCAGAAGGAGCAACACCAGATGCATCACCACAAGTTCAACGACTTCCCGAGCGATTTTCTGTGGGGCGCCGCCTCCGCCGCCTATCAGGTGGAGGGGGGCTGGAATGCCGATGGCAAGGGGCCCTCGGTGTGGGATCTCTTCACCAAGCTGCCGGGCAAGACCTTTGAGGGGAGCAACGGCGATGTGGCGGTGGATCACTACCACCGCATGGAAGAGGACGTGGCGCTGATGGCCGAGATGGGGCTCAAGGCTTACCGCTTCTCGGTGAGCTGGCCACGCATCTATCCCACCGGTCGCGGTGAGGTGAACGTGGCGGGTCTGGCCTTCTACGAGAAGCTGATCGACACCCTCTTGGCCCACCAGATCGAACCGGTGCTGACCCTTTATCACTGGGATCTGCCGCAGGCGCTGCAGGATGAGTACGGCGGCTGGGAAGATCGACGCATTATCGAGGATTTTGAGCGCTACTGCGTGACCCTCTATCAGCGTTTTGCCGGCAAGGTGAAGTACTGGGTGTCGCTTAACGAGCAGAACTACAACCTGACCAACGCCTATCAGCTCGGCACCCATCCGCCCGCCGTGCAGGATCGCAAGCGCTTCTTTGCCGCCAACCATATCGCGTTTCTGGCCAACGCCCGGGTGATCAAGGCGTTTCGCCAGCATGTGCCAAATGGCCTCATCGGCCCGAGCTTTGCCTACTCCCCAGCCTATCCGGCGTCGTGCGATCCGAAAGATATGCTGGCCTACGAGAACGCCGAGGAGTTCAACAACCTCTGGTGGCTGGATGCCTACTGCTTCGGCCGCTATCCGCAGGCGGCGCTCGCTTACTTGCGGGAAAACGGCGAGGCGCCGGAGATCCTGCCGGGCGATATGGAGTTGCTGCGAGAGGGGACGCCCGACTACATCGGCGTCAACTACTACTACACCCTGACCTACACAGATAACCCCTTGGGCGGTCAGACCCTGCAGCGGATCAACACCACCGGCAAGAAGGGCACTACCCCGTCCAGCGGCATCCCCGGCCTCTACAAGACGGCACCCAATCCGCACCTTGAGACCAGCAACTGGGACTGGGCCATCGACCCGACCGGGATGCGCATCGCGTTGCGTCGCCTCTCTTCCCGCTATGGTCTGCCGCTGATGATCACCGAGAACGGCCTTGGCGAGTTCGACAAGCTGGAGGCGGGCGACAAGGTGAACGATGAGTACCGCATCGATTACCTGCGCAGCCACGTCAAGGCGTGCCAGGAGGCGATGCAGGATGGGGTGGAATTGCTCGGCTACTGCGCCTGGTCGTTCACCGACATCCTGAGCTGGCTCAACGGCTACCAGAAGCGCTACGGCTTCGTCTATGTGGAGCGTGACGAGCAGGGGGGCTCCCTTCGCCGGATCAAGAAGGCGAGCTTCCACTGGTACAGCCAGGTGATCGCCAGCCAGGGCAAGCAGCTCTGACGGTTTATCGCGTCGCGTAACCAGCGGGCCCGGGCAATCCCCGGGCCCGTGCTGTTTGTGGCGGGGGAGAGGGGGCAAGCCGGTTTCTCACCGTGCGACTCATCCCTGTTTGCTGATTTTTGTCCTGCCAAAGCCGCCGACCCCTGCTATTATCTGCGGCCGAACATGAGCCAATAAAAATCAGGATATCGTGATGACTGACCACACTTTTATTCCCGGCAAGGACGCGGCGCTGGAAGACTCCATCGAACGCTTCCAGACCAAGCTGCAAGCTCTGGGCTTTGATATTGAAGAGGCCTCCTGGCTCAACCCCGTGCCGAACGTCTGGTCGGTGCATATTCGGGACAAAGAGTGCGCCCTCTGCTTTACCAACGGCAAGGGTGCCAGCAAGAAGGCGGCCCTCGCTTCTGCCCTTGGCGAATATTTCGAGCGTCTCTCCACCAACTACTTCTTCGCCGACTTCTATCTGGGCGAGCAGGTCGCCAACGGCGATTTCGTTCACTACCCGAACGAAAAGTGGTTCCCCATCGAGGGTGACCAGTTCCCGGCCGGTCTGCTCGACAGCTTCACCCGCAAGTTTTACAACCCGGATGGTGAAGTGACCGCCGACATGCTGGTGGATCTGCAGTCAAACAACGAAGAGCGCGGTATCGTCGCCCTGCCGTTCGAGCGTCAGTCCGATCACGAGACCGTCTACATCCCGATGAACATCATCGGCAACCTCTATGTCTCCAACGGCATGAGCGCCGGCAACACCAAGACCGAAGCGCGCACCCAGGCGCTCTCCGAGGTGTTCGAGCGCCACGTGAAGAACAAGATCATCGCCGAGGCCATCAGCTTGCCGCTGATCCCGGACGAGGTCATTGCCCGTTATCCGGGGATTGCCGCCTCCATCGCCGCCCTCGAAGCGGAAGGCTTCCCCATTTACAGCTTCGATGCCTCTCTGGGTGGCCGCTATCCGGTCATCTGTGTGGTGCTGCTCAACCCGAGCAATGGCACCTGCTTTGCCTCCTTCGGTGCCCACCCGCGCTTCGAAGTGGCCTTCGAGCGTACCGTCACCGAGCTGCTGCAGGGCCGCGGTCTCAAGGATCTCGACGTGTTTGTGCCGCCGTCATTCGACAACGAGCAGGTGGCGGATCACCACAACCTCGAGACCCACTTCATCGACTCCTCGGGCCTTATCAGCTGGGACCTGTTCAAGCAGGATGCGGACTTCGAGTTTGCCGACTGGGATTTTCGTGGCACCTCGCAGGAGGAGTTCGATCACCTGATCGGCATCTTCCACGAGTTGGAGCAGCCGGTCTATATCGCCGACTACGAGCATCTGGGTGTCTACGCCTGCCGCATCCTGGTGCCGGGCATGTCCGACATCTATCCGGCCGAAGATCTGCTGCTGGCCAACAACAATATGGGCGCCAACCTGCGCGAAGTGATCCTGGCACTGCCATCACTGGATTGGGATGCCGAGCAGTACATGGCGTTGTTTGATCAACTGGATGAAGAGGGGCACGACGAGCGTACCCGTGTACGCGAGCTGCTGGGCATCGCCGCTGCCAAGGGTACCGCGCTGCACACCCTGCGCGTTGGCGAGCTGAAAGCCATGCTGGCGCTGGCCGCCGGTGAGCTGGAGACTGCTCTCGATCTCATCGATTGGACCATGGAGTTCAACCAGTCAGTGTTCACTGCCGAGCGTGCCAGTTACTACCGCGCCCTGCGTGCCTGCGTCGAGTTGTTCCTCGACGAGGAGCGGGATCCGGAGCAGTATCGCGCCGTCTTCACTCGCATGTATGGCGAAGAGACGCTGGCACAGGCATGGGCTAACGCCACTGGCGAAGCACGCTTCCACGGGCTGGAGGCGGCCGACCTGTCGCTCTCCCAGTTCCCGCTGCACCAGAAGCTGCTGGCGGCTTACGAGAAGCTGCAAAAGGCCAAGCGAGCCCATCACTGGGCGTGATTGTTGCTGTAAAGGAAGGGGCCGAGTGGCCCCTTCTGTTTATCGTGCGGCAAGGCACGGGATAGTTATTCAAAGATGAAATAAAAAACAAAAAATACCCCTAAGGGGGTTGATGGCAGGGCAGGGGATGTGCTGGCGATCTGCAAAGATATCTTGCCAATACCATATTTCCATGATCGAAAATAAATTCTTTAAAATCATTGCATTAAAAATGTGACATTTCTGTTTCAGCTGATACCTGGTGTAAAGTGGCGTAGCCATCGCACTAAAATATTTGTAGTAAAATTACATTCGCACTCTGATAAACTTGATCAATGTCAATTTTGGCTATTTGGCCCTTTGTTATGATTTCAACAGGCAAAACATTCAGGTAGAAAATAATTGAAAGCTGAATCTCCATTCGATTGTCTCAAGCCCGAAGCCATCGCTGCACTGGCTGAAGACATCACCTATGCCAAGGCCACCAAGCCGGCATACAAGGTCATTCCACTGGCCATCACCGCAGGCGCTTTCATCGCCATCGCGTTTATCTTCTACATCACAGTGACTACCGGTACCGGTTCCATGCCTTGGGGTATGGCCAAACTGGTTGGCGGTCTCTGTTTCTCTCTCGGCCTTATCCTCTGTGTGCTGCTCGGTGCTGAGCTGTTCACCTCCACTACCCTGACGCTGGTGGCCAAAGCGGCCAATCGCATCAGTTGGGCACAGCTGCTCAAGAACTGGGGGCTGGTCTACTTCGGCAACCTGATTGGCGGTCTTCTGATGGTGGCGCTGATCATTGTTTCTGCCGAGTACACGGCAGCTGACGGCCAGTGGGGTCTGAATGCCCTGAAAGTGGCCCAGCACAAAATTCACCACACCTTTTTCGAAGCCGTTGCACTGGGTATCCTCTGTAACCTGATGGTATGTCTGGCTGCCTGGATGGCATTTGGTGCCCGCAGCGCGACTGACAAGGTAGTGGTTATGTTGCTGCCGGTTGCCATGTTCGTTGCATCAGGTTTCGAGCACAGCATCGCAAACATGTTTATGATTCCGGTTGGCATCGCTATCCATAGTGTGGCTGGCCCGGAGTTTTGGCAGGCCATCGGCCAGGATCCGGCAACCTTTGCTGACCTGACCGTATCCAACTTCGTCCTACACAACCTCATCCCCGTGACCATCGGTAATATCATCGGTGGTGGCGTGATGGTTGGTCTGACTTACTGGTTTATCTTCCGTCGTCATCATTAAGGATGATTGCGGGATACTACATCAATACCGTGTGAGGTAATGAAAAATGGCAGAACTTAACGAACAGTTCCAAAAAGCATGGGAAGGCTTCGCGGCCGGTGAATGGCAGACCTCTGTCAA
>NZ_JAAKNE010000042.1:0-31584 GCF_049170755.1 Aeromonas sp. 604176 | reverse complement strand
GCAGAACCCATGCCGGCAGCCATCAGTGCAAAGCTCAAACCAGCTACTTTCAACGCTTTATTCACACTTACTCCTTGTTCCCTCATGGCGAGGGCTACCTGATTTACCCGATTATGCAAGCGGCGTTAGGACCGTCTTGTTACCTGGTGAGGCACGCATACCGCGCGTCCCATCATTGAAGACCCCCACCGCATGGGTGGGGGCAAAACTCTGCTTAGAAAGTACGACCGATGTTGAAGGAGAAGACTTCGGTGCGATCCCCTTCATATTTCTTGATCGGCTTGGCCAAGGCGAACACCAGCGGCCCCATCGGCGAGAGCCACTGCAGGGAGACACCGGCAGAGACCCGGATATTGCCCGGGTTGGAGTAGTCCTGGCTCAGATAGTTGCAATCAGAACCGGCGGCGCAAGGATATGCTCCGTTGGCAAAATCGGTGCTCCAGACGGTACCAGCGTCCATAAAGACGGTGGAACGGATCTGCGGACGATAGGTCTCGGAGACGAACGGGGTCGGGAAGACCAGCTCCAGTGAGGCGACGGCCAGAGCGTTGCCCCCCACCGAGGTGTCGGAACCTTCGTAGTAGCCAGTTTCACACGGCTGAGAACCCGTGCAACTGCCAGCACCCGGCTTGTTGTAGGTCTTGTAGATCGCCTTGGGACCAATGGTATTGCTCTTGAAGCCACGTACCGTATCGAAACCACCGGCATAGTAGTTCTCGAAGAACGGCAGCATGGAGTCATCGCCATAGCCGTTACCGTAAGAGACACGACCCTTGCCGATCATTACCCAGCTGTGATCCGCATCGAGCGGGAAGTAGTGGGCATCTTCGGCAGAGAGCTTGTAGTACTGCAGCTCCATGCCCGGTACGGTCACCTTGGCGTTGATACGCTGACGATCGCCAGAAGTCGGGAACATCCCCTTGTTCAGGGTAGAGCGGGTCCAGCCAGCGGTGACATCGACGGTCACAAAGTCGAGGTTGGAACCATCCTGTGAGTAAGCATTCCAGAACTGATCCATCTGTACCGACTGGCGGTTATCATTCCACTGATCCCAGCAGTAGGTATTGCCATCAGTATCCGGATTGTCCTTCAGACACTCCTGATAGTTCTGGGCATTGAAGGACGGACGGCTCAGCTTGGTGCTCTCGATACCGGTACTGAAGTCGAGACGGTTGAACTCGTTGACCGGGAAGCCGCTGGAGAGACGGAAACCGATGGTTTCGTTCTCGTAATCAACGATATCGGCATCATCGGCGCGGAACTGGTTGTAGTAGACCCGACCACCCAGGCTGACACCATCCACGGTGAAGTAGGGGTCGTTGTAGCTCAGGTCAACGTTCTTGGAGTAGTCGTTGGTGCTGGCGTTGATGGAGACCTTTTTACCGGTACCCATAAAGTTGTCCTGGGAGATCCCCGCCTGCAGGCTCAGACCCGATTCGGTACCGTAACCGATACCGGCGTTGATGGAGCCTGCTGGCTGCTCCTTGACCTTGAAGTCGAGGTCAACCAGGTCATCGTTGCCCGGCACCCGCTTGGTGTCCACTTCTACACTCTCGAAATAACCGAGACGGTTGAGACGGCTCTTGGACTGCTCGATGTTGTCGGAGGAGAGCCAGGTGCCTTCCATCTGGCGCATCTCGCGACGCAACACCTGATCTTCGGTGGTTGCGTTACCGCTGAAGTTGATGTTGCGCACATAGACACGAGGGCCCGGCTCAACGTTGACGATCAGCTCAACTTCCTTGGTCTTGTCATTGACCTGCGGGAAGGTGACCACTTTCGGATAGGCATAACCGTAACGGCCGAGGAACTTGGAGAGCACCTCTTCGGTATGAGTCACCTGACTGGCAGAGTAGGTGCTGCCGGCAGCAATCGGGATCAATCCCTTCATCTCGCCACCGCGGTCGATCAGGTCACCCTTGAGCTGGACACCGGAGACCTTGTACTGATCCCCTTCCTTGATGTTGAGGGTGACGTAAACGCCCTTCTTGTCGGGGGTCATGGAGACCTGGGTAGACTCCTGCTGGAAGCGGATATAGCCACGATCCATGTAGTAGGAGCGCAGGGTCTCGATATCACCCGCCAGCTTCTGTTTCTGATAGCGCTGATCGGCGGTGAAGTTCCACCAGGGCACTTCGTCGCGCAGGGAGAGCTGGGCAATCAGCTTCTCTTCAGGGAAGACGCTGTTGCCGACGATGTTGATCTGCTGGATCTTGGCCGCTTCCCCTTCCACGAAGGTGAACTTGAGGTCGACCCGGTTGCGCGGCAACGGGGTGACGATGGCCTTGACCTTGGCGGAGTATTTACCCACGCCATAGTAGAAATCTTCCAGTCCCTTCTCGAGGGAGGTGAGCACGGTGCGATCCAGCGGATCGCCCACACGGATGCCGGAGGACTCCAGACTCTGGGTCAGTTGCTCCTCTTTGATATCCTTGTTGCCGGCAAACTCGATGCTGGAGATGGTCGGACGCTCCTTGACCATCACCTGCAGCACCTGGCCGTCACGGTAAACCTTCACATCCTCGAAGTTACCCGAGGCATAGAGCTTTTTGATGGCGCTGGCCAGAGCCACGGAGTCGACGGTATCACCGACCCGGATCGGCAGGTTCAACAGTGCGGCACCCAGGGTCACCCGTTGCAGACCTTCGACCTGGATATCTTGCACCACAAAAGAGGCAGGGGCCGCCTGGGCCAGGAAACTGGCACCCAGCAGGCAACTCAACACCAATGCTTTTTTAACAGCCATTTTGTTCTTGTGTGTCCTTGTTGATGCTCTGGCCTCAGAGGCGAGCGAAATCGTTAAACAGCGCAATTCCCATCAATAACATCAGAATGGCGGCGCCGATCCTGAAACCCACTTCCTGTATTTTCTCTGATACCGGCTTGCCGGTGACCGCTTCGATAAGGAAATAGACCAGATGGCCACCATCGAGCACCGGCAGGGGGAACAGATTGATAATCCCCAGGTTGACGCTGATCAGCGCCAGAAAACTCAAGAAATAGACCAGACCATAGTCGGCACTGCTGCCGGCGCCCTTGGCAATGGAGATGGGGCCGCTCAGGTTGTCCAGCGACACGATGCCACCGATCAACTTGCCAATCATGTCAAAGGTGAGCGTGATCAGGCTCCAGGTCTTGTTCGCGCCATGCCACAGCGCCTGCAAAGGCCCATACTGTAACAGAATTCGATATTCATCCGGTAATGGAACCAGTTGCGGCGAGAGACCGACGAATCCTACCAGCTTGCCCTGCACCTTGCGGCTATCCGGGGTCAGGGTCACGTTGAGCTCACTGTTGTTGCGCTCAACCACCACTTGCAGGGGTTCGCCCGGTGCCTGCTGCACCAGTTCGACAAACTGGGCCCACGCGGTAATAGGCTGATCGCCGACCTGTTTGATACGGTCACCGACCTGCAGCCCCGCCTTTTCACTGGCACTCTTGGCCACCACTGCAGCCACGACTGGCAGCACTTTGCCACTCAGGGGGACAATTCCCAAGCTGCCGATAGGCGACTCTTTATCCGGATCGAAGGTCCAGCCGGTCAGCGACAAGGTTTTATCGGTGGCATAGCTGGTATTGGGTGCCTGCACCTTGAGAGTCACTGCATCATCACCCAGATGACTGATAAGAGCGTAGGTGACGCTCTCCCAGTCACCGGTCAGCTCATCGCCGACCCCGACAATCTCCATCCCGGGCAGCACACCCGCCTCGGCCACGATGGATGCGGGACGCACCTCACCGATCACCGGCTTGACGCTCGGCACCCCGATGATAAACATCAGCCAGAGGGCAAACAGGGCAAAGACGAAGTTGGCCATGGGACCTGCGGCGACAATCGCCATCCGCGCCCAGACACTCTTGTGGTTGAAGGCATACTGCTCGTCACCGGGCTTGAGTTCATCGACCCGGCCATCGAGCATCTTGACGTAACCACCGAGCGGGATCAGCGCCAGCACATATTCGGTGCCATCTTTACCCATCCGGCGCCAGATCGCCTTGCCAAAACCGATAGAGAAGCGCTCAACCTTGACGCCACAACGACGGGCCACCCAGAAGTGACCAAACTCGTGCACCGCGACCAGCAGGCCCAGCGCAACAACAAAGGCACCGATATTCCACAACACACCGCCCATCAGCCAAGCTCCTCAATCAAAGTGTGAGCACGGGCTCTTGCCGCACCGTCCAGGGCAAACAGATCATCGAGCGAGCAGATGGCGCTGCTCTCCAGCGCCAGCATCACTGCCTCATTGATCCGGGCAATATCCATAAAACCGATGCGCCCGGTCAGGAAGGCGGCAACCGCCTCCTCGTTGGCTGCATTGAGCGCAGTGGTCGCCGCTTGTCCCTTCTGGCAGGCATTGATGGCCAGCGCCAGACAGGGGTAGCGATCATAATCAGGCCGGATAAAGCTGAACTCTCCGACACTGAAGAAATCCAAAGGTTCCACACTGGAGGGGATGCGATTGGGATAAGCAAGCGCATGGGCGATGGGGGTACACATATCCGGATTGCCAAGCTGGGCCAGCACGGAGCCATCCTTATACTGCACCATGGAGTGGATCACCGACTGCGGGTGGATCACCACCTGGATCTGCTCGGGCGCCGCATTGAACAACCAGCGCGCCTCGATGTACTCCAGCCCCTTGTTGATCATGGTGGCGGAGTCGACCGAAATCTTGGCCCCCATCGACCAGTTGGGATGAGCGATGGCCTGCGCCGGCGTCACCTTCGCCAGCTCGCTGATCTCGGTGTAACGGAACGGACCGCCGGAACCGGTCAGCAAAATCTTGCTGATCCCCGCCGCCGCCAGATCGCAAAAACCGGGCTGGCGCTGCACGGCAGTCGGCAGACACTGGAAGATAGCATTGTGTTCGCTGTCGATGGGCAGCAGCTCGGCGCCATGTTCGCGCACGGCTTCCATGAAGAAAGCACCGGACATCACCAGCGCCTCCTTGTTGGCCAGCAAAATTCGCTTGCCGGCACGTACCGCGGCCATGGTCGGGGCCAGTCCGGCCGCACCGACGATGGCGGCCATCACGCTATGGGCGTCGGGGTGAGCGGCAACCTCGCAGAGGGCTGCTGCACCAGACATGACCCGGGTCGCACTGCCGTGCGCTTTCAGACGGGCAGCCAGTTCACGGGCGGCATCCTCATCGACCATCACGGCAAAACGGGGGGAGAATTCGAGGCAGTCCCGCAACATGGCATCCACGTTACGGGCGGCGGTCAACGCCAATACTTGCCAACTGCCCGGGTTATGGCGCAGCACTTTCAAGGTACTCTGACCAATGGAGCCAGAGGCACCCAGAATAACCAGTGACTTGTGCATCAAAACTCCTGACTGAGTAGCAGATAACTGAGCAGAAACACCGGCAGGGCGGCGGTCAGGCTGTCGATCCGGTCGAGAATGCCGCCATGACCCGGCAACAGGGTGCCGGAGTCCTTGATGCCCGCCTCGCGCTTGAACATGCTTTCGGTCAGATCGCCGAGTACGGAGGCTAGCACCGCCAGCAGAGAGCAAAACAGCACGGTGATCATCTTGGCAGGAACAAATCCCATCGACCAGGTGACACCGATGGCCAGCAGGCTGGCGGTAAAGAGGCCGCCGCACATCCCTTCGATGGTTTTGCCCGGACTCACAGCCGGTGCCAGCTTGTGCTTACCGAACGCCTTGCCGAAAAAATACGCGCCAGAATCTGCCGCCCAGACCAGTCCCATCACGAACAACAGGATCCAGGCCCCCATCATGGGGTCATGGTAAAAGTTGTAACCACGGATGGCGACCAGCGACCAGAAGAAGGGAACCAGGGTCACCAGACCAAACAGCGACTTGAGCCAGAGAGACTCTTTCCACAGCTTGGCGCTTTGGGGATAGCGCAGCACCAGCAGCAGGCCCAGCAGCCACCAGCTTACCGCTGTCCAGAGCACGCCCATCACCAGGGGGTGCAGGTGAGGCGTCCAGAGTTGCTCCACCGGCAGCCAAAAGAGGCTGGCACCGAGCAACAGACAAAATACGATGGGTAACCATTGCTGCGGAGCAGCAGAGACAAACCCACTCCATTCGCGACTGGCCAACAAAAACACCAGCGCTGCCAACAGGGCAAAAAATTTCAATGGCAGAAAGAAGAGCGCCCCCAACACCAGGGGGATCAACATCAAAGCAGTAATAATTCGTTGTTTTAGCAAAAGAAACCTCTCTCTTGGGAGCGGGGTTTAGCCGGTCTGCTGCTCGGCGATCAATTCCCGTATCTGTTCACCCGTGCAACCGAAGCGACGCTCGCGGGCAACGAAAGAGGCAACCGCCTCACTGAACTCGGCCTCGTTGAAATCGGGCCACAATACCGGGGTAAAATAGAGCTCTGCATAGGCGAGCTGCCATAACACAAAGTTGCTGATGCGATGATCGCCACCGGTGCGGATCAACAGGTCCACGGGTGGCAGATCGGCCATGCAAACCTCGCGGGTCAACATGGATTCATCAATGTCGTCTGCGGCCAGTTCACCGGCAACAACCGCGCGGGCCAGCTTGCGAGCCGCCTGAGCGATATCCCACTGGCCGCCATAGTTGGCCGCAATGTTCAGGGTCAATCCCTTGTTATTGGCGGTCAAGGCTTCCGCCTTGGCGATTTTGGCCTGCAACCGATCACTGAAGCGATCTGTATCGCCAATCACCCTGAGCCGGATCCCGTGACTGTGAAGCTTGTTCACCTCGCGGCCCAGCACGGTAATGAACAGCTCCATCAAGGCGCTGACTTCCCCTTCCGGACGACGCCAGTTTTCGCTGGAGAATGCAAACAGGGTCAATGCCTCGATCTTGGCACGCGCAGCAAAGGTAACGGCCTCGCGCACCGACTTGACGCCCGCCTTGTGGCCATAAACCCGCATCTTGCCACGGTTCTGGGCCCAGCGACCGTTGCCATCCATGATGATGGCGACGTGACGGGGTAAAGACGAGTTGGCACAATCACCCAACGCAGCCAAAAGCGACATGGTTTTCTCCCACAAAGACAAAAGCGCCGTGCAGGGGCACTACACGGCGCTCGTAATATACCTTTCAGGCGGTTAGATTTCCATTAGCTCCTTCTCCTTTGCAGCAAGGGCCTCATCGACCAGCTTGATGTAGGAGTCGGTCAGCTTCTGGATCTCTTCCTGAGCGCGACGGTCGTCATCCTCGGAGATCTCTTTCTCTTTCAGCAACGCTTTCAGATCGGCGTTGGCATCGCGACGAATGTTGCGCACAGCAACACGGGCGTTTTCCGCTTCGGCACGGACGATCTTGGTCAGGTCGCGACGGCGCTCTTCGGTCAGCGGCGGCAGCGGCACGCGCAGGGTCTGGCCATTGCTGGAGGGGTTCAGGCCCAGATCGGAGGTCAGGATCGCCTTCTCTACCGCCTGGATCATGGAGCGGTCAAAAATGGAGATGGAGAGGGTGCGAGCATCTTCTGCCACGACGTTGGCCAACTGTTTCAGCGGAGTGGCAGCACCGTAATACTCAACCTGGATGCCGTCGAGCAGGCTCGGGTGAGCACGGCCAGTACGGATCTTGGACATCTGGGTCTTGAGTGATTCGACACTCTTGCCCATACGCTCCTTGGCGTCGTTTTTAATCTCGTTGATCACAGCGGTTTTCCTTTTGGCGAACGAGCCGCCATGCGGCTCGCATCTATATTATTTGCTGACGTAATGGATCAGGGTACCTTCCGGCTCACCCATGATAACCCGGCGCAAAGCGCCCGGCTTGTTCATGTTGAACACGCGGATCGGCAGATCATGGTCACGTGCCAGAGTAAAAGCAGCAAGATCCATCACCTTGAGCTCTTTTTCAAGAACTTCATCATAACTCAATTCATGGTACAGCACGGCATCCGGATTCTTGACTGGATCTTCGTTGTATACACCATCAACCTTGGTGGCCTTGAGCACTACATCGGCTTCGATCTCGATCCCGCGCAGGCAAGCTGCAGAATCGGTAGTGAAGAAGGGGTTGCCAGTACCGGCAGAGAAGATCACCACTTTGCCTGCACGCAGCTGGCTGATTGCCTCGGCCCAGCTGTAGGAGTCGCAGACGCCTTGCAGGGAGATGGCAGACATCAGACGGGCATTCACATAAGCACGATGCAGAGCATCACGCATGGCCAGACCGTTCATCACGGTTGCCAGCATACCCATGTGGTCGCCCACCACGCGGTTCATGCCCGCCTTGGCAAGACCGGCACCACGGAACAGGTTGCCGCCACCGATGACCAGACCGACCTGAACACCCAGCTCAACCAGCTCTTTGATCTCTTGGGCCATCCGCTCCAGCACTGCCGGATCAATGCCGAAACCCTCGGCGCCTTGCAGGGCTTCACCACTCAACTTCAGAAGAACACGTCTGTATGCAGGTTTGGGATTGGTACTCATGTCACTGATTCCTGGTCATATAAAGACCGCGACATAAGTCGCGGTCTGGGGAAACGGAAAAACCGGTTCGATTAAGCCTTCTGAGCGGCCGCGATTTGAGCTGCAACTTCAGCAGCGAAATCGGTCTCTTGCTTCTCGATGCCTTCGCCCACTTCGAAACGGGTGAAGGAGACAACGTCAGCGCCTTCTTTCTTCAGCAGCTCGGCAACGGTCATGGAAGGATCTTTCACGAACGGCTGACCAGTCAGGGAAACCTCACCGGTGAACTTCTTCATGCGGCCTTCAACCATCTTCTCGGCGATCTCTTTCGGCTTGCCGGAGTTGATGGCGATGTCGATCTGGATTTCGCGCTCTTTGGCAACGACGTCAGCGGAAACATCTTCCGGCTTGACAAACTGCGGGCTGTTGGCAGCTACGTGCATGGCCAGATCTTTGGCCAGCTCGTCGGTACCGCCAGTCAGCTTGGTGATAACACCAATGCGGGAACCGTGAACGTAGGTACCCAGGTTGTCACCTTCAACCAGCATCACGCGACGCAGGTTCATGTTCTCACCGATCTTGGCGATCAGGTTGGTGATGGTCAGCTCTACGGACTCACCGTTGCCGAAGTCAGCGGCTTTCAGCGCGTCAACGTCAGCAATCTTCTGGGTAGCAGCGATCTCGACGATCTTCTGACCCATGGCCAGGAAGCCGGCATCCTTGGAAACGAAGTCAGTCTCGCAGTTCAGCTCGATCATGACGGCAACGTTGCCTTCGGTACGGGCGAAGATCACACCTTCAGCGGCGATACGGCCAGCTTTCTTGGCGGCTTTGGCCTGACCGGATTTGCGCATGTTCTCAATTGCCAGCTCGATATCACCAGCAGCTTCTTCCAGTGCTTTTTTGCAATCCATCATGCCAGCGGCGGTGCGCTCGCGCAGTTCTTTTACCAGGGCGGCAGAAATGTTTGCCATGTCCAGTATCCTCGGTCTTGAATTGACAAGAAACAGGGGCCACAAGGGCCCCTGCTAACCAATTACATCAGCTTGGTTAATAAGGGCTTTGCAGTCCTTATCAATTACTCAGCTTCAACGAAGCCATCTTGTTCAGCTTGAACAACGATGTCCTGAGCGCGAGCTTCCAGTACGGTGTCAGCAGCAGCATTCAGGTACAGCTGAACAGCACGGATAGCGTCGTCGTTACCCGGGATGACGTAATCAACGCCGTCCGGGTTGGAGTTGGTATCAACGATGGAAACTACCGGGATACCCAGGTTGTTGGCTTCTTTGATAGCGATGTGCTCGTGGTCGGCATCGACAACGAACAGAACGTCAGGCAGGCCGCCCATGTTCTTGATACCACCCAGGCTCTTCTCCAGCTTTTCCATTTCGCGAGTACGCATCAGCGCCTCTTTCTTGGTCAGCTTGTCGAAGGTACCGTCTTGGCTCTGGGTTTCCAGATCTTTCAGGCGCTTGATGGACTGACGAACGGTTTTCCAGTTGGTCAGCATGCCGCCCAGCCAGCGGTGGTTAACATAGAACTGGTCGCAACGCTCAGCGGCTTCTTTTACGGCTTCAGACGCGGCACGCTTGGTACCTACGAACAGTACCTTGCCTTTCTTGGCAGCTACGGAGCTGATGAAGTTCATGGCATCGTCAAACATCGGAACGGTTTTTTCCAGGTTGATGATGTGAACTTTGCTGCGTGCACCGAAGATGTAGGATTTCATTTTCGGGTTCCAGTAACGAGTCTGGTGACCGAAGTGAACGCCGGCTTGCAGCATGTCGCGCATAGAAACTTTAGCCATTTTATACCTCTGTATTGGGGTTAGGCCTCCACACATCCCATATAACCGACCCGTTAAGGCACCCCGGCATATGTGTCGATGTGTGTGTGTTGTTTAAGTAAGGGTGATGAAATCGGGACGCAAGTTCCCCATTCCGGCGCGCTTTATACCATAACTTTGTTCAGGACACCACCGGCCGACACCCTAAACAGGTGTAAATATGGATCCCGCCAGAGGATGCTGCGACGCCGATTTGACGTTGTGATGACAATCACACTGGAAGTACGCAGGGGTTGCGGATAAAATTTTGCCCTGATTGCAAACGCATCTATTTTTCATTACCTGTCCTGTCTGCCCTCGCAGGCCCAGTGGCAGGCCGCAAGAGAGATCCCATGTCCATTAAAATCAAGACACCGGAAGAGATTGAAAAGATGCGCGTTGCCGGCCAATTGGCCGCCGATGTGCTGGTCATGATTGCGCCCCATGTCAAAGCTGGCGTCACCACTGACGAACTGAACACCCTCTGCCACGACTATATTGTCGACGTACAACAGGCGGTTCCAGCTCCGCTCAACTACCACGGCTTCCCCAAATCCATCTGCACCTCGGTGAACGATGTGATCTGCCACGGTATCCCGAATCACAAGAAGCTGCGCGATGGCGACATCATCAACCTGGATATCACCGTCATCAAGGATGGCTACCACGGCGATACCTCGGCCATGTTCATCGTGGGTGAAACCACCCCGCTGCGCCGCCAGCTCTGCAAGGTTGCGCAAGAGAGCCTCTACGCCGCCATCAAGAAGGTGCGTCCGGGTGCCTGCATTACCGAGATTGGTGCCGTCATTCAGCCCATCGTCGAGAAGGCCGGCTTCTCCGTGGTGCGTGACTACTGCGGTCACGGCATCGGTGCCGAGTTCCACGAAGAGCCGCAGATCCTCCACTACCGCAACAGTGGCAAGCTGGAGCTGAAAGCGGGCATGTGCTTCACCATCGAGCCGATGGTCAACAGCAAGAAGTATCACTGCAAGGTCAATCCGAAGGATGGCTGGACCGTGACCACCAAGGATGGCGGCGACTCCGCCCAGTGGGAGCACACCCTGCTGGTGACCGATGATGGCTGCGAGGTGCTCACCCTGCGCCCCGATGACACTATCGACCGCTTCATCAAACACAGCTAACATCGAACCCCGGCCCTGAACTTCCAAAGCGCCGGGGTTTTTACTTCTGTTTCAGCCGTTTGCCTGCCACTGTGTGTGAGATGCCATGGACGCCAGCCTGCTTTCCCCCCATTTGTTACCCGATGACCAGCTCACTCGCGACAACTGCAAAGAGTACCTGAGCCGCTTTCTCGGCTGGCTGCACGCCCGTTTTGATGCCGGCGACAACATCATCGAGCTGGTCGCCACCCGCTCCGAGTACATGGATCAGTTGCTCTGCCGCCTGTGGCAGAAATTCGGCTTTGACAAGAGCGACCTCACCCTGATCGCGGTGGGGGGGTATGGTCGCGGCGAGCTGCACCCCCACTCCGATATCGACCTGCTAATCCTCTATGACGGCGAAGAGCTGGACGAGGTGCTGGGACTGCGGATCGGCGAGTTCATCACCTTGCTGTGGGATCTCAAGCTGGAGGTGGGTCAGGCGGTGCGCAACGTGGCGGAGTGTCTCGAGCAGGGGCGCGCCGATATTACGGTCGCCACCAACCTCATCGAGGCCCGCTACATCACAGGTCGCCAGGAGGGATTCCAGCAGCTCAAAGAGGCCACCGGCCCCCAGCACTTCTGGCCAAGCGAAGCCTTCTTTCGCGCCAAGCGCCAGGAGCAGGCTGAACGTCATCAGCAGTTTCTCGGCACCGCCTACAAGCTGGAGCCGGATCTCAAGAGCAATCCGGGCGGCCTGCGGGATATTCAGACCCTCGCCTGGGTCGCCCGCCGCCACTTCGGCGCCACTACCTTGTTCGAGATGACCAGCCACGGCTTTCTCAACCGCGCCGAGTATCGCGAACTGCTCGACTGCCAGAATTTTCTCTGGAAGGTGCGCTTTGCCCTGCACATGGCTATCAACAAGGGAGATAACCGACTGCTGTTCGATCGCCAGCGCACCGTGGCCCAGATGCTGGGGTTCGAAGGGGAAGGCAACACTCCGGTCGAGCAGATGATGAAGCGCTTCTACCAGACGGTGCGGCGGGTCTCCGAGCTCAACGAGATGCTGCTGCAGCTGTTTGACGAGGCGATCCTCGGCAACACCGCCATGGATGTGCGCCGCCTCTCCGACGAGTTCCAGCTTCGTGGCCGCCTCATCGATGCGGTGGATGCGGAGCTGTTTAGCCGTGAACCAGCCGCCATCCTGCGCCTCTTCTATCAGATGGCCCAGCATCCCGAGATTGCGGGCATCCACTCCGCCACCCTGCGCCAGCTGCGCGAGGCGCGCCGCAAGCTCAACTGCTGGCTGCAGGAGTTGCCGGACTGCCGCCGCCTGTTTATGGCGCTGCTGCGCCATCCCAACGGCATCGGCCTGCCGCTTACCCTGATGCACAAATACGGCATCCTCGCTGCCTATCTGCCGCAATGGAACCTCATCGTCGGCCAGATGCAGTTTGACATGTTCCACGCCTATACGGTGGATGAGCACACCCACCGGCTGCTCAAGAACATTCACGGCTTTCCCAACCCGGCCAATCGCCAGAGCCACCCGCTCTGCCATGAAGTGTTCACCCGACTGCGTAAACCGGAGCTGCTCAGCATCGCCGCCCTGTTCCACGATATCGCCAAGGGGCGGCGCGGCGATCACTCGGAACTTGGCGCCGTCGATGCGCTGGAGTTCTGTCAGCTGCACGGCCTCGATCGCTACGAGAGCCGGCTGGTCGCCTGGCTGGTGCGCCACCACCTGCTGATGTCGGTCACCGCCCAGCGCCGCGATATATACGATCCCGACGTGGTTACCGACTTTGCCCAGAAGGTGCGCGACGAGCAGCATCTCGACCTGCTCTACTGCCTCACCGTGGCCGATATCTGCGCCACCAACGATAGCCTGTGGAACGACTGGAAGGGCACCCTGCTGCGCGAGCTCTACTTCGCCACCCAGAAGGCGCTGCGTCAGGGGCTGGAGAACCCGCCCGACATGCGGCTGCGCATTCGCGAAAATCAGCGTCAGGCCAAGCAACTGCTGGCACAACGGGATGTATCGGAAGAAGCGATCAATCAGCTCTGGGGCGACTTCAAGGCTGATTACTTCCTGCGTCACAGCCCGGAACAGATCGCCTGGCACTGCCGCCACATCATCGAGCATGGCGACAATCCGGCTCCGCTGGTGATCATCGGCAAACACCCGACCCGCGGCGGCAGCGAGGTGTTCATCTACTGTCGCGACACGCCGAACCTGTTTGCCACCGTGGCCTCGGCGCTGGATCAGAAGAACCTCAACATCCACGACGCCCAGATCATGAACTCGCGCAGCAACTATGTGCTCGATACCTTTGTGGTGCTGGAACCGAACGGCGAACCCATCAGCCCCAACCGCACCGCCACCATCAAGAAGGCGCTGGAGAAAGCGCTGCAGGAGCCGGGCAAGCTGGTACTGCGCAGCAAGCCGTTGTCGCGCCGCCACCGCCAGTTCAGCGTACCAACACGGGTGGTCTTCCTACCCCATAAAGGGGAAAGCCGCCACACTCTGATGGAGCTGACCGCCCTCGACACTCCCGGCCTGCTGGCGCGGATCGGCGCCGTGTTCCAGCAGTGTGGTCTGTCGCTGCATGCCGCCAAGATCGCCACCTTTGGCGAGCGGGTCGAGGACTTTTTCAGCCTGACCAGCCTCGATGGCGAGCCATTGACCGCCGAGCAACAACAGCAATTGGAAGAGCGACTGGTTCATCAGCTTAATCCGCAGCAATTTGCTATGGAGTGAGTGCAATCTGATTCGAAAGAGGCGGTTTTCACCTCTTTTTTCCCATACCAAACAAATGGTTGGCCGGGAAATATGGACGAAATGGTCGTTGGCTGGAAGAATTCCGGTCAGCCACTTAAAAACAGTCGGAAAAGTGTGATACAACAAACAGAATTTTTTAAAGGAAACCTGTCATGACCGAGTTGCAACAGATCATTGAAGCGGCCTTCGAGCGCCGCGACACCATTACCCCGAGCACTGTGGACAGCGCTACCAAGTCCGCCATCCTGCAAGTCATCGAACTGCTGGACTCCGGCAAGGCCCGGGTTGCCGAGAAGATCGCCGGTGAGTGGGTCGTTCATCAGTGGTTGAAGAAAGCGGTACTGCTCTCGTTCCGTATCAACGACAACTACATCATCAAGGGCGACGATGCCCAATACTACGACAAGGTTCCCCTCAAGTTCTCCAACTACACCGCCGAGCAGTTCAAGGAAGCGGGTGTGCGCGTGGTGCCGCCGGCGACCGCCCGCAAAGGATCCTTTATCGCCCCCAATACTGTGCTGATGCCCTCCTATGTCAACATCGGCGCCTTCGTTGACGAAGGTACCATGGTCGATACCTGGGCCACTGTCGGCTCTTGCGCCCAGATCGGTAAGAACGTCCACCTCTCCGGCGGCGTCGGCATCGGCGGCGTACTGGAACCGCTGCAGGCCAACCCGACCATCATCGAAGACAACTGCTTTATCGGTGCCCGATCCGAAGTGGTTGAAGGGGTCATCGTCGAGGAAGGTTCCGTCATCTCCATGGGCGTCTTCATCGGCCAGTCCACCCGCATCTATGACCGTGAAACCGGCGAGATCCACTACGGCCGCGTACCGGCTGGCTCCGTGGTCGTCTCCGGCTCCCTGCCCTCCAAATGCGGCAAGTACAGCCTCTACGCGGCGGTGATCGTCAAAAAGGTCGATGCCAAAACCCGTGCCAAAGTCGGCATCAACGCCCTGCTGCGCTCCATCGACGAGTAATCAGCATTGCTGTGATAAAAGGGCGCCTGATGGCGCCCTTTTGATTTTGGCGCCCCTGTCACAGGCAAGCCATGAGGCATCGGTTAAGATGGATGGGACAGGATCGTTTCAAACCGAGGAAGCCTGATGTACGAGAATCTGAAGAGCCTGGGGATCCAGGATCCCGCCTCCATCGATAGCTATACCCTGCGCCAGGAGGCCAACCACGACATCCTCAAGATCTACTTCAAGAAGCAGAAGGGCGAGTTCTTCGCCAAGAGTGTCAAATTCAAGTATCCCCGCCAGCGCAAGACCATGCTGGTCGACTCCGGTACCCATGAGTACAAGGATGTCACCGAGATCAACGCCAACCTCAAGTATGTGGTGGATGAGCTGGACAACCTGACCCAGGGCGTCCATCAGCAAGCCGACCCGGACATCAAGCAGAAGATCCTGCGCGACCTGCGTCATCTGGAAAAAGTGGTGCAGAACAAGATCTGCGAAATCGAGCGGGATCTGGAGAAACTCTAATCCCCTCGACTCGACAAAAGAGCGCCCAGATGGCGCTCTTTTTATTGGCTGGCTTTATGGGGATATGGGGTTATCTGGCAATGCCGTGCGATAAGGTGAGCGGAGCACACCACCTTGTGCTGTTGGGCCACCATTGGGCAACCCGTTACACATAGCCCCTTGGAAAACACAACCCCTGCCAAGCCCCGAGACACGCTACAAGCAACCACAAATAGCAAGAGGGAGGCTTTCGCCTCCCTCTTCAAACACGCTGATATTCAGGCAACAGAATTAGTTGCTCTTCATCCAGATGTCCATGTCGGTTTTCAGGTTGTCGGACTTGGTACCGAAGATGGCTTGAACGCCGGAACCAGCCACTACCACACCGGCAGCACCCAGTTTCTTCAGACCAGCCTGGTCAACCTTGGCAACATCTTTCACACCAACACGCAGACGGGTGATGCAGGCATCCAGAGAAGCGATGTTCTCTTTACCACCGAAGGCGGCAACCAGAGCAGCAGACATCTCGTCTTTGCCTTGGCCAACGGCCTCTTCAGCAGTCTCGTCTTCACGACCCGGGGTTTTCAGGTTCATGGCACGGATAACGAAGCTGAATACGACGTAGTAGATAGCCGCGTAAACCAGACCCAGACCAACCAGCAGCAGCATGTTGTCGGCACGCGGTGATTGCACCACGAAGTCGATGAAGCCGTTGGAGAAGGTGTGACCGTGTACGATACCCAGAGAGTTGGTCAGCACATAAGCCAGACCAGCCAGTACAGCGTGGATTGCGTACAGAACCGGAGCGATGAACAGGAAGGAGAACTCGATCGGCTCGGTGATACCGGTCAGGAAAGAGGTCAGGGCTGCAGAGGCCATGATACCAACGATCTTGGCGCGGTTTTCCGGCTTGGCAGCGTGAGCAATGGCGAACGCAGCAGCAGGCAGACCGAACATTTTGAACAGGTAGCCACCAGCCAGCTGACCAAAACCGTTACCGGCAGCGCGGGAAGCGTCATCAGCAGTCAGGAAGCAGGTCATGATACCGTGAACAGTTTCACCGGCACCGTTGACGCAGGTACCAGCCTGATAGAAGAACGGTACGTTCCAGATGTGGTGCAGACCGAACGGGATCAGGGAGCGCTCAACCACGCCGTAGATACCGAAGGCCAGTACCGGGTTCTGGTTGGCAGCCCAGTCAGAGAAGGCACCAATGGCGCCACCCACTGGCGGCCAAATCACGGACAGGATCACACCCAGACCGATGGAGAGGAAACCGGTGATGATGGGTACGGCACGCTTGCCCGCGAAGAAGCCCAGGTACTCTGGCAGCTGGATCTTGTAGAAGCGGTTGAACGCCCAGGCTGCGATACCACCGGCCAGGATACCACCCAGCACGCCGGTTTCGATGGTTTCAACACCCATCACAGGTGCCATGACCTTCAGGGTTGCGACCATGATGCCGTAGCCAACGATGGCTGACAGACCGGATACACCGTCGTTATTGGTAAAGCCCAGAGCAACACCCACTGCGAACAGCAGGGCCATCTGGCCAAATACAGAACCACCGGCTTGCTCCATCAATTGGGAGACAATTTCCGGCATCCAGCTGAAGTGGGCAGCACCCACCCCCAGCAGAATACCTGCGACTGGCAAGACTGATACTGGCAGCATCAGCGCCTTACCAACCTTTTGCAGATTAGAGAAAGCATTTTTGAACATTGTGTGCGCTCCTGAATGGATTGTCGTCCCTGAACGATCTATCTGGATGAAATAAGCACTGATTCATTCAGATATCTTCGAGTCGGGCTTGTTTATTTTGACCATCAGAATATAACCCAGCGGGTCATAAATTGCTGCTTTCGAAGGCGGGGGAATATTGAATTTGGAGGGAAGATCACAACTTGTTTAGCGGCTAAAAAACGCATCTAATATAAGTTAATAATCCGCATTGTCACTCTATTACAAAGACATATAAATAGCAGTTTCACTTTGTATTTTAATAATACCATTTACATCAAACGGCAACACATTGTAACCAAGTGTAACGGCGTGACTTTTATTTATTACAGTCTACCGATTAAAAAGGCCTCCAACAAGGGAGGCCTCAATAAATATATCTGACCAGTAAATGGTCGTATTATTCTATTTTTGCGAGCGCTTGACCGCATCAATAAACACGCTTTTTGCTTTGGTTGAACCAGCCCGTTCAGCCTCGTTCACCAGCTTCATCGCCTTGTCGATATCCCCCGCCTTGACCGCTTTTTCGATCTGGCTCTGATAGAAGGCTTCTGTTTCACTCAGCATGGCAGGAGCAGGTTTGGCTGCGACCGCAGCTGTTGCAGTTGTGGTAACGGCTGCAGTCGTCGCTATCGCGGCAACCTGCTGACCCTGGCTCATGGCCACCTTATCGGCATATTCGGGTTTGAATACCGCTTCAAGACCACTTCCACGGGCCATATCTTTGACTTTGATCTGCACCAAACCCCAAGGAGAGTGCGGGATCACCGGATCCTTGATATCAGGCTCAACGGTACCATTAGCACGAGCAAACGCTTTTGATGGATGAAGGATTGTTGTGCTGCCAGAGAGTTGGTCCGCAGGCGCATAGACGATCATGTATGTTTCGCTGGCCGGGTTGCCAGGCATGCTGCGGTCAACAAAGAGACGCCCTTCGATACGGTCGTTATCGAGCAGGTGAGCAGGCTGATAACTGAATACAGACTCACCCAGTACGCGAGTCACCTTGAACTCGGCATCCAGCATAATGACTTTGGGCACCATCACGGTTTTGCTCACCTGTGATGCCAGGCTGATCGCCAGATTACCGGTGTTGGCCGGCAGGCGATAAGCCGCAAAGTAACTCATCCCCTCATCAAACTGAAAAGTGGGTTGCTTGCCATCGATGGCCAGCAAGGTCTCACCTTCAGGCAAGGGGGCATAACTGAAATCTTTAAACGCCACACAGCAGCTGGAGGCTTTGGCCAACGCTTGCTTGGCTTGATCTGCATCGCTCAAGATAGAGCCATGTTCTTGCAGAGGAACAACCATGTTGCCGGCACAACCGGTTAATAGCGCAGTGATTACGGCTGCAATAGACATCTTTACCCGTTTCATTTTTCTTATCTCCATAATCCGGTGGCCGTGATCCGGCGAAACAAAACTGCCCCCATAAGGGGGCAGTCACTAACTTAACTTAAACTTTTGCTTACCACCAAGCTTCTGCTTGCACACCAAACTGGTAGGTGTCTTTGGAGGTATTGCCTTCGAAGACTTTCTTGTCTTCGTCGTTAGCCAGGTAGGAGGCGAACACACGGATTTCCGGACGGGCCCAGAAGCTGGAACCAGCAGACCAGGCTTGAGCCAGGGTCAGCTTGTAGCCGGCATCTTTGTCTTCGCTGCCATTGGTGGACTTGTTGTTGTCCTTGAAGTAACCGCCTTCAAAGATGGTCTTGTTGAAGTCATCCCACTTGTACATCGGGCGAACAACAACAGACATGGTTTCCCACTTGTCGTTGCCGTCCCACATTTCGTTGCCTACACCGTAAACCAGCTGGTGACCCATCTCCCAGGAGTTGCCCATCGGAACAACGCCCCAGTTGATGATACGGAAACCGTCAGCACCGTCTTTGGCTTCAGCGCCGTACCAGGAACCATCGCCATAGAAAGCCATGGTCTTGGAGTAACCTTCGGTACCGTATTGCAGCACGGTTTTGTTGAAACCACCGAGGATGCCAGCGGTCAGTTCAGCAGTCAGCATCACGCCATCTTGCGGATTCTTTTTCAGTGCTTTCTGATCGTTGGTCTCATTGACCAGAGCATAGTCAACGCCCAGTTCCAAGGACGCATCGGTCCACAGCGGGATGCCGGCATAACGCAGATCCAAGGTGTTAACGTTCAGATCTTCATTCTTCTGATAGGTCGGGTTACCGTTGCCATCCACTCCGGTTTGGGTGTACTGGCCAAACACATCGGCAGCGCTGCGATCGTTGCGTACCCATGCGAAAGATACTTTACCCGGACCAGCCTGGATGCCTTCGACACCAGCACCGGCACCGGAGATGTTCCAGTAGTAGAAGTCGGAGATGTGGATGTCATGGCGTTGATAGTAACGCTTACCAGCCCACAGGGTTGCTTCAGGAGCAAAGTTCAGCAAGCCTTTGGCTTGTACGTTGAACTGACGCAGAGCGAAGTCGGAATCACCATTGCACTGCTTGGCATCGAAGTTACAAACAGTACCGGTACCTTCCCAGTCGTTTGAACCGTTGGAAGCCATGGCAAACATGGAATCAACATAGAAAGTCTTGCCATCTTTGTTGAATACTTCCTGACCCAGTTGCACTTCACCGTAGGTATCATTTTCGTTACCAAGACGGCCAACTTTATTGACGTTGTATTTAACCATGTCGCCGTCGCCGGAAACACCGACGCCGGAACGGAAATAACCGTGGAAATCTACGGCAAAGGCGGCTTGGGAAGCCAGGGCGGCAGTAACAGCTGCTGCAATCGGGAGCCACTTCATTTTCATTGTCATATTCCTTATTTCCCGCAGTGAGGAGTGTGATCCTGAATATTCAACTTCTTATCACCATGTAATCCTGTTGGTGATAACCGAGGTTGATTATAGGGAGCGTATTTCACGACAAATATGAAGCGACTCACAAAATGGCGACAAATCGCTCGGCAAACGATCCCCACAACAACAACAAGTAAAAAAGCCATAAACCGCGCAATTAAAATCCGAAAAACAAGAAAAACTCACAACAACAACAACCCTGAAAGCGTTATCATTAATTAATTCGCGATAGAACTAAAGTCATTATTTTACGTTCGAATGACAAAAACATGACTGAGATCGCTTTCAAGATGGAACTTTTATTTGGATGACGGGTCTGCGGTACGCGTGAAACCATTACGGCAATGGAATGCTAAAAGGGGAAAATACCCCTCCGCCATCAGGGGAAATATGCGTTGCAGAGTGAAATGGTTCTTGTGCAAATAACAATCCCCTGCTACTTAAGGCTCAGGGGATTGATATGGCTCTATTCAAGAGAATATTCAGGGCTGAATATCCCACTTTTTCAGCCAGCTGAGTGCCACCTGTTCGGGTTCATCGTGCACGGTGGCATCCAGCTCCAGCGGGGAAATCACTCGCGTGGCCCCCAACTCTTGCAGCAATCCGTCCAGCCGACGGCCCGCGCCACAAAAATGGTCATAGCTGCTGTCCCCCATGGCAATCAGGGCATAACGCAGTCCCTTGAGCCAGGGTGCCTTGTCAGCCAGCTCACTGGCAAAGGGCTGCAAATTGGGAGGAATGTCCCCCTGCCCGGTGGTGGCACTGACCAGCAATAAAAAACGGCCGGGGTCAATGTCCGCCAGCCGTGCTTCTTCGTGCAGAGAACAGTGATGCCCCTTGCGTTCCAGCTCATCTGCCAAGGTCTCGGCCACCAGCATGGCTGCGCCGTAGACAGTTCCTACCACGATATCGATCTGTGCCATTCTCTGCTCCCCGCGTGAGTCACTCTTTTGAGCAACTCTATCAGCAAGCTGGCGTCAGATGCCACCGGTTCAGGGCTGAGGATCAGGCGCTTAGTAGTCGCTCTCGCTGGCGGGCCAGCCCAGCTCGGCAAACAGGCGCAGCACATCCTGACCGAGCGGCGCCTGGATCCGCATCGGCACCTTGAGCACCGGATGGGTAAAGCTCAGGGTGCGGGCCACCAGCAGCAGCCGTTCGCAGCCAAAGTGCTCGCGAAAGAAACGGTTGTGGCGCCCATCCCCGTGGGTGGTATCCCCGACAATGGGGTGGAACAGGTGATCCATATGGCGGCGCAGCTGATGCTTGCGGCCGGTCTTCGGGAACAATCTGACCAGGCTGTAACGACTGGTGGGGTGCTTCTTGGAGACTGCGTGGGGCAGCTCGACCTGATGCAGGCGACGGAAGGTGGTGACAGCATCCTGCGCCGGGCGATCCGGGTTGCTCATGGCATCGGCAATCTTGTCAAGCTGCTCCTTGAGGGGATAGTCGATCACCCCCTGCTCGGGCGCCCAGCCCCGCACCAGTGCCAGATACTCCTTGTGTACCTGACGTTGGGTGAAGGCTTCGGTCAGCGCGCGGGCAATCACCGGATCGAGCGCAAACAGCAGCACGCCTGAGGTGGGCCGATCGAGGCGATGCACCGGATAGACATGGCGACCGCCGATGAGATCCCGGGTCATCTGCATGGCAAAACGGGTCTCGCCCTTGTCGAGCCAACTGCGATGCACCAGCAGACCGGACGGCTTGTTGACCGCCACCAGCCACTCATCCTGATAGAGCAGAGTCAGCTTCAGGTCACTCTCTTCTCGAGTTTGCGCAGGCATCATTGTTCGATCACTTTGCCGGAAAGCAGCAGATCGAAGCGGGCGATCAGGCGCAGCAGCGCTTCTGCCTCGGCCAGATCCTCTTTGTAGACTTCGCTGGCCATGGGATAGAGGGAGACGCTGGTGGGCAGCGGCGCCTGCAACATCACCAGCTGCTCCATCCGCGGGATCAGCACGAACTGCAGCCACTGATCAAAGCTCAGGGTATCGACACAAAAAGGCAGGGTGCTTGCCAGGGCTTCGTCACCGGGATGGTCAGCTTGCCAGCGCTCAAGGCGCTGCAACTCGGCGGTGAGTTCCCCCAACAGGCCAGCTACCAGCAAATATTGATTCATCTCGCTCTCTTCCTCATAACCACAGATTGATCCGCTGACCCGACAGGGCCAGCCAGGATGCAAATAAATTCCGTCACGCAGCACCGGCGATTCAGCCGGCTCGTCGACATACACGGCAATCAGCGCGGCCTGCCGCCGTTAAAAAAGGGCGATACTATACACCTCCCCCTGCATGGCTGCCATGTTGATATCTGCCGCAGCGCACGTCTGCTGCCACTGGCTATCCTCGGCAAGGGCCTTATAATCGGCCCGCATCACCATTAGCCGGATCTCACCATGTCTGCGACGCCTACTGCCATCAATACCTTGACCGAATTTCTGACTCAGGCTGGCACCCAGTTCCAGCTGTTTGACATGGGCCGCCAGGTGCGGCCACTGGCAAGCGACACCTTTGTGCGCATCGAACAGCAGCAGGAACCCTACCCCTGGCCGCTGCAACAGCACGCCTGGCTCGGTGTGCACTTCTTCCAGCCGAGCGAGTCTCGCCACTACCTCTGGTTCCTCAAGTTTGCCCTCGATGAGCGCGGCCTGCTGATGTCAAACGGCCCCAAGCTGTTCATGGATCAGGTGGTGGAGACCCTGGGCTACAAGCTCACCGGCGATCTGGACGAGGAAAAAGCCCAGCGCTTGGCCGACAATCCCTACACCTTCCGCCCGGCGGAGGCAAAAATGGCCAGTCTGCACGCCAAGCTGGCGCGCCAGCTGGAGCAGGCCCCTTCCGCCTATTACGATGCCCTCTGCCACTATCTGGCAGCCCCCAACGACACCGGTTGGCAAACGCTGGGGCTGCAGGGCTTTGCCGATCTGGCCGAGCGACTCCATGATGAGCGCAATCTGGCGCTGATCTGCAAGGCGCTGCCCAAACTGCCGCAAGAGCCGCTCTATGCCCTCTGCCAGAGCCTTGAAAACGCCCCGCTGCCGCCAGCAGTACAAGGCGCCTTGCTCGAGCGGATCGGCAAGGAGCAGGAGTGCGCAGCCCCCAACCCGGAGACCCTGGCCTACCTCTGCCGCGCCATGGCCTCCTGCCCCGGCAGCAATTTGCGCACCAACAAGCTGCTGACCCTGCTGCAAACCCAGCCGAGCCCTGCGCTGCTGCTCGCCATCGCCGGCCGGCTCTGGCCCGACCTGAAAGATGCCAATCTGCTCAGCCACTATCTGGAACAGCTGGCGCTACAACCGACCCAGTTCTTCAATCAGGTTTTTGCCGAGTTGGTCACTTTACCGGCCCTGCGCAATGATATGCTGGCCAGACTGCGCGACCCCGAGCGCAGCGATGCACTGGGCAAGGCCATCGGCCGTCTGTTTGCCTCGGCCTGATCCCTCGCCTCCCCCTCACGCCACGAGGCAACACGGCGGGAATATAGAAAAGGAGATCGGGAGTGCCGAGCAGGACTCCCGGTTATCGACATCACGATAAGGAAGCCCGCCTATGGGAGAGATGCTCGGAATTTTGTTGCTGATTGCGATGGGCGGCCTGTTCTGGCTGCAACGCCAACAGGCAGAAGTGGCCTGGCAATACATGCGCCGCTACTGCCAACACCATGATCTGCAACTGCTGTCACTGGCTCGCCATCGGCGGGAGCTGGCCCGCAATCCCCTGCGGCTGCTGACCCACTATCAGTTTGAATTCTCCAGCGATGGCGAGAGCCACTATCAGGGCACCCTCAAGATGCAGGGGCTGCACGTCGTGGGCGTTGATCTGCCACCCCATCGAATCCCCTCAGCCTGATCCCCAATCTCGTCTCTGCGCCCGATGGCTGTGCCTGTCTATAATCTCAGGGATTAAACAAAGGGAGAGACGAGATGGAACCCCTTGTCCACGATCTGCCAGCCCTGTTTGCCCAGCTCGGGATGGCCAACGACGAGCTGAGCCTGCACCGCTTTGTGCACGACCATCACCTCGACAATGAGACCCTGCTGCCGGAGGCCGGTTTCTGGAACGCCGCCCAAGCCAGCTTTCTGCGCGATGCCCTGTGGAACGACTCCGACTGGTGCGAGGCGATCGACCAGCTCGATGTGATGCTGCGCCAGCCCCGCTAAGCCGCCCGCCCCTTTCCTCCCCTGCCAGCTTTGGTTAAGATCCCGCCCCGATATCGATCCCTCCTTCTCACCCAGAGCATGCTTATGTCCGCCCACGAGATCATCCGAATTGCCAACGAGCTGGCCGCCAAGGGCCTGACACCCACCACCGCCATGATCAAAGCCCGCCTCACCCAGCCCGTGCCGATGGCCGAGCTGCTGAAAGTGCTGAGCCAGTGGAAGCAGCAGCCCGTCGCGACCGCCGAGAGCGAGCTCCTGCCAGAGGCTGACCCCCAGCCAGCACCGGAGCTCACCCTGCAGCAGCTCGCCGAACAGCTCGCGCGCATCGAACAGAAGGTGGATCGCCTGACCGACCTGCTCCTTCAGCAGGGGCAAGGCTGAACCATGTATATCGTCGAACTCTGCTTTGAGTGTTACCGCGATACCTCCCTTGGCGACGCCGAGCGTGCTATCGTCAACTACCTCGACATGCTGCGTTATCAGGGCCAGATCCTCGGGCGGGAGTTCCCCACCAGCATGCATGAAGGCTATTTCGTCAGTCGGGTGGTCTGCCCGGAGCAGGATAGCCTGCACCCCGACAACCAGAGCGAGCAGGTCAAACTGGCCGAACAGCAGCTCAATCAGGCGGGGTTGCTAGCGCCCAAACTCCAGCTGCAGGGGGCGGATCTGCTCTCCGACAGCACAGATCCTTGCGGCCAGCAGGGCGAGCGGCCGAGCTGGATGCTGCTCTACACCAGCTTCCTGCACACCTGCTCGCCGCTGCGCTGTGGCGACCACTTCGCCCCCATTCCGCTCTACCAACTGCCCGCAGTCGCCAACGGCGATCAGAAACAGATCATCAAGTGGCAGGAGGATTGGGAGGCGTGCGATCAGTTGCAGATGAACGGCTCCATCGCCGAACATGCGGCGCTGCACGAAATCGGCGAAGTGGGCAGCCGCCTCTACCGGCGCGGCAGCGATCTGGCCAAACGGCTGGAAGTGCTGAGCGGCATCCCCACCTACTACTACCTCTATCGGGTGGGCGGGCTGAGCGCCGCCGAGGAGAAGGCGCGCCCCTGCCCCAGCTGTGGCGGTGAGTGGGCGCTGACAGAGCCGCTGCACGAGATCTTCGACTTCAAGTGCGACAGCTGCCGTCTGGTCTCCAACCTCTCCTGGGATTTCAAGGATTAAGCGCGTTCCCTGTACGCGATGCCATAAAAAAGAGCCTTGCCGCATGGCAAGGCTCTTTTCGTTCCGATGGGTAACCTTGGCTCGAGCAGGTGCTATTGCGGCAACGTCTCAAGCCGTTCCAGAAACGCCGGCAAGGAGGGCGCCAACGTCAGACGGCGGCCGGAATCGAGCCACTCCAGCCACACCTGACCACTCTCGTTATCAAGGGAGATGAGCGTCATCTCGTTGCGGGTGGTGGCAATGAAGATGGAGGGGGTTCGTTTTAGCTTGCGCAGCATCAGCAGGTGGCCGATGAGGTTCTCCTTGAGCAGGTCGAGATCCGCGTCGTTCCACGGCAGGATCAGTTCAAGGCGCAGCCCCTTGAAAAGGCAGGGGATGGGGCGGCTTAACCAGTGCCCGAATAGGGCGATAGCGCTGGGATGAATCGTCAGCTCGAGGGCATCGGCCATGGCTGTAAAATCGGCCGGCTCGGAGCGCTGGTGAGGGCGCCAGGCCACCCGGCCATCGGCGGGCTCACCAAGCTGGCAGGGGGAACGCCAGTCCGCCTCCCACTCGCACAGGGGCAGGCCTCGTCTGGCCTCGCCATCCCGTTGCCAGCGGGCAAAAAAGTGCTCCAGGGCAGACAAAACTTGATCCGACATCGAAAATCCCCACAATTGCTGGCAAAGTCCGCTATTGCACCACCAAACCCGGTAACAGACAAGGTTGCCAGCCGACCTAGTGACCCGGGAAACAGAACCCGGGATACAGAGAGGCCGACGCCCAAGCCAAGCGGCTGCAACCATCCGGCCCTGCAATGGCCCGTTTCATTCCACTCATCATGAGCAGATTACGTGAGCAACCCTGTGAGCAAACAAGATAGATACGCCGGGGCCAGCGCCCTGACCGGCCTGAGCCTGGGCCAGCAATCCGATTACATCAGCCAGTACACCCCCTCCCTGCTGCAGCCGGTTCCACGTAGCCTGAACCGGGATGATCTCAAGCTGGGCGATGACCTGCCCTTTAGCGGTTGCGATGTCTGGACCCTCTATGAGCTCTCCTGGCTCAATGCCAAGGGCAAGCCGATGGTGGCGGTGGGTGAAGTGGCCATTCCGGCCACCAGTGCGAACCTGATCGAATCCAAATCCTTCAAGCTCTACCTCAACTCCTTCAACCAGACCCGTTGCGACTCTATCGAGGCAGTCGCCGCCATGCTGACCAAGGATCTGAGTGCCTGTGCCGGTGAGACCGTCAAGGTGACCCTGTTCCCCCTCGACAAGGCGCCGCACCAGATTGCCCTGCTGCCCGGCGAGTGCATTGATGAGCAGGATATCGAGGTAGACAATTACGAGTTTGATGCGTCCCTGCTGCAAGGGGCGGCCGGCAGCGAGCAGGTTGAAGAGACTCTGCACAGCCACCTGCTCAAATCCAACTGCCTGGTCACCAGCCAGCCCGACTGGGGCTCCGTGGTAATCCGCTACAAGGGGCCGAAACTCGATCGGGAGAAGCTGCTGCGCTACCTCATCTCGTTCCGCCAACACAACGAGTTCCACGAGCAGTGCATCGAGCGGATCTTTATCGACCTCAAGCACTATTGCCAGCCTGAGCAGTTGACCGTCTATGCACGCTATACCCGCCGCGGCGGCCTCGACATCAACCCGTTCCGCTCCGATTTCGAAGCCGTGCCAACCAACCTGCGTCTGATCCGTCAATAAGAGCAGAGGTTGATAAAGGGCTTCCCGGTATCACACCACAGCGCCCTGCTATCTCAACCCTGCTGGCGCCTTGATGCATCCGGCTACAAAGAAGCCTGAGTACACCATCAGTAAACGCTGGACTCGCAGGGGTGGGCTTGGATAACATGCCAACACCTCTGCGCCGTCCTTAATCCAATGAATCAACTGTTTTTTCTGGCTATGATGATGTCTTCTCTGTCCGCTCCAAATCTGGATCTGGACAAGGAGCAACTATCCCTGGATCTGCAACAGGCCCAATCACTGGTGCTGACCGACCCTGCCAGATGTGTTCAGATCACCTCCGCCTTTCTGACGCGTGCGGCCAATAATCCCCAGCAAATCATCAGTAATCGTCAGGAGTTCGGCTATCGCGAGCCTCTGCTCAGCTACAGCACCGTTTCGCAAACCATCGGAGCACACCTGCTTGAAGGGGAGTGCCGAATCCAGCTTGGCCAATATCAAGCTACCCAGCAAACCCTCGACAAGGCGATGGAACTGGCGGAGAGAGAGCGCCAACCCGAACTCAAGGCCCACGCCCTCTATCTCAAAATCCGTAGCCAGGGGCTAAGGCAAGATGGCCAGAACAACAGCCGTATCCTGCTGGAACAATTGGACGAACAGCTGGCCCGTCCCGACCTCAAACAGAGCCAGTTACAGATCTATAGCCGCCTGCAACGCACCAGCTACGAGATTGAAAATCAGCATCTTGAAGACGCCAAGACCCATCTGGCGGATGCAAGGATCTGGGCTGCCAAAGTCGCCAATCCTCTTGCCAGCGCCTGGGTCAGCGCCATCAGCGGCGACCTTTATCGTGTGCTGCAACAACCCCAGCTGGCATTGGGTGAATATATCGATGCCCAGCAGCAGGCCAAGAATCTCAACGACCCGCTCTTTCTCGGCTTGCTCTCCAACCAGATAGTCAAACTCTATCAGCAAGAGCAGGAGCCCCAGAAAGCGCTGCAATATGCCAATGAAGCGGCCAACTATTTTCACTCCATCGGCAATCCGTCACTGCTATGCGACTCACTTATCGTGCTGGCCCGACTCAACCGTGATCAGGGCGACCTCAATATGGCGCTGGTCTACTTCTTCAATGCGCTGGATTTGCTCGATGAGGGAAGCAGTCGGCCGCAGGCCTCTCTGCTCAAGTACGAGATAGGCAAAACCTATCTGCAAAGCGGTAACCTCTCGCTGGCCGGCAACTACCTCAATGCATCCCGGCAGTCCCACGAGTTGGGCGATGCCAAAGAGCCGCTGATCGATACCCTGCTGTTGCTCGGCGAGCTCTATCTGAAGAAGCAGGAGGCGGCCATCGCCATCCTGCAGCTGGAAAATGCCCGGGCACTGGCCAATCAGGTAGGCGACACTCGCCGCCAGTACGAAGTATTCCGCCTGTTGTCACTTGCGTATGAACAGAAGGGATACCTGCACCAAGCCCTCGACAGTTACAAGCGCTTCCATCGTTTGGGAGAAGAGGTTCGCCAGCAGGAAATTGATCAGGAGCAGGCTGCGATCCGCGACAACTATGTCCAGGTTGAACGGGTACAACACATCAAGGAGCTGGAGCAGCAGCTTAACAACAGCCAGCACCAGCAGGAGCGCTATCTCTGGTCGAGCATTACCACCAGCCTGCTGCTGGCGCTCTTCATCTACCTCTTCTTCACCCTCTGGCTAAAATTGCGTACCGCCCGTCTGCAACTGAAACGCACTGGCGAGGCCCTGCTGATCGAACCCCGCTCCGGACTTGCCAACTGGCAGCGGCTGATGAATCGCTGGCCGCGGGAGATGGCAAAACGCCAGCTGAAATCGGAGCGCTGGTATCTGAGCGAAGAGCACAGTGAATTCGATGACAAGCTGCACTATCTGCTGTTCCGGGTACCCTTCCTGGTCAATACGCTGGAGCGCCACGGCTATCAGGCCAGCCGTGAAATCGAGCAGGCGTTCGGCATCTATATGGATACCCTGACCCCGCAAGATGGCCGTATCTATGACTTGCGTGAAGGACACATGCTCTATGTGGTGCCGCAGCGCCACGTGACCAACCTGCATCAACTTGCGGGAGACCTGCTAACCGCCATCGCCGCCTTCCCTTGCCAATACGAGCTTGATCGCCAGATAAGCCTGGGGATTGTCAGCCACCCCTTCCTGCCCAAGGCGGCGACCGCGCTCGATCACAATGGCCTGTTCGACCTCTGCTATCTCGCCCTGTCGGGAGCCATTCAGCTCAGTGAAAAATACCGGCAAAACGCCTGGTTGGAGCTCGCCGCCATCGATTGCCAGCAGGCTGCATTTTTTAATGGGGATGTGTGGCAATGCGGCTTGATGGCAATTGACAAGGGGCTGGTAAAAGTCAATTCTTCTCATGAAAAGCAATGGGTTAACTGGCCCAGCCTCGCAAGGATGCAAGCGGCTGAAGGCCAGCCGACAAATAATAGATAACAGACGACACTCAACCTCGGGTTCGGCCACTGTTGCTATCCAACACCAAAAAACAATAATGACAACAGGGCGACCTGATAATGAATGACATCGCTGCCGTAGCAGGACAATTGGCCAGGCTCAGGGAATCCCTCCAGCAAAAACAGCTGGAGCTCGACGGCGTTCTCTCCTTTTCAGATGCAGAGCGAGCTCGTGGCATCCAGTTTATCAACAAGCTGATGCTCTCTTGCCGCGGCTTCGATCGCGAGCTGGATAATCGCTTCGCCAAACTCAAGCAGAGACTGGATAGCAATCCCGCATTCACCTCGCTGGATGCAGAGCTACTTGCCATCGAGAAGTTGCTGCAGCAGCACAGCAATGCACTGGAAGAGTCGCTCACCCTGACCCAGGCAGCCATTGATCTTGGCTCAAAACAGCTAAAAACCATCAAGGGCTTCCCGGAAGAGACCCGAAAATCCCTCAAGGAATTTCTGAAAAGCCCCGCCGGCTATGGTATTGCCGATCATCAAAAGAAGGTGATCCGCCTGCTTGAATTCTATCAGCAGGCGATCAAGATCCAGCTGCTGCCAAGCCAGCCACTGTCCGGCTCTTCAGCGCCCCAACAGCAAGAGAGCGAGCCCGGTTGTGAACCCCAACCTGATGTTGAGCCGTTTGACCTCAAAGATCATGCGCGTATCGCAGACGAACTGCAGCGGCTTATCACCGAACTCGACTTTGCCGGCGCCATCGGCGAGAGCCTGAGCGACATTCGCCGCCAACTGCTGATCGGGATCAACCCTGCCCTGCTGGCGGAAACCTGCCTGCAGGTGATCGAGCTCATCATCGAAGGCACCCGTGAGGAACGCAAAGCCTCCCGCGCCTTCCTCAGCTCCCTCAACGAGAGCCTGTCAGCAGTGCATGTCGGCTTTACCGAATCCCTCGATGAGGGGCGTGCGCTACAAAATGAAACCCGTGAAACCCGCGAAGCTCTGGTCTGCGAACTGCAGGCGATCGACCACTCCCTGGCCAGCCATAACTCCATCGATGCGCTCAAGCGTGCCATCTCCGGCCATATGGGCGCCATCAATCTGCTGCTGCAAGAACGGGAAAGTACCGCAGCACGGGAACGTCACCTGCTCACCCGCCTCTCCACCATGGAGTCCAAGCTGCGCTTGATGAAGGATGAGACCGCCGAATACAAGAAGCGGCTGACCATTCAGAAGCACAAGCTGTTCCTCGACAGCCTGACTCAGGTACACAACCGGGCCGCCCTCGACGAGCGGCTGGAGCAGGAGTTCAAGCGCTGGCTTCGCTACCGCACTCCGCTCTGCATGGCGATCATCGACATCGATCACTTCAAGAACATCAATGACAATTATGGCCACATGGCCGGCGACAAGGCGTTGAAGGTTGTTGCCAAAGCGCTGCAGAGCGCCCTGCGTGACACTGACTTCATCGCCCGTTTCGGCGGCGAAGAGTTCGTGGTGCTGCTGCCCAATATCAACCCGGACAAGTTCCAGAAGCCGCTGGAAACCCTGCGCCAGACCATCAAGAGCATCCCGTTCCGTTTTCGCGATGCCAAGGTGGAGATCACCATCTCCATCGGCGCAACCCTGTTCAAGGATGGTGACAACCCCTCCGATGTGTTCGAACGGGCGGACAGAGCGCTCTACCACTCCAAGAACGCAGGTCGGGATCAAGTGACACTGGCCTGAGTTGTGACTAAAAAAACAGCGAACAGTCGTCGCCCTATTTCCCTCCCCCCTCCGTTGCCACTACTATCAAACTCAGGGGATGCAACATGGCATCCCTTTTCTCCCCAGGGAAAAAACACAACGATAACAAGTGAGTAAAGGGGAACCTATGATTACGCACATCAATCCCGTTGGCAGCATGGATTTGCTGTCACAGCTCGAGGTGGATCGCCTCAAGCAGACTGCCTCCAGCGATATCTATCAACTGTTTCGCAACTGCTCGCTGGCGGT